>NZ_JAWHNU010000005.1:0-183199 GCF_032582135.1 Pseudomonas syringae group sp. J309-1
ATAGATCTGCGTAATCCTGTGAGAGCCGGGCTTGCCCGCGAAGAACGATAACGCGGTGTGCCTGACGGACCGAAGCGCCTGTATAGCGGGCAAGCCTCGCTCTCAAGTTGGTAACATCTCAAGCTCATGCAGGACCGGTGGGACCGAATTCATTCGGGAAGGCGTTATTTTTGTCGATACAAAGGCTGCGCATTCACCGGCCTCTTCGCGAATGAATTCGCTCCCACCGAGATCAACGCTTGCAGGCGAACATAGAATCTCCCACAGAGACCGAGCTGTTCCATAGGACGGCTCTAGCACGGGGGGCGTTCGGGTATTAGCCATATCTCTTTCAGCAGAGTAAAAAGCGCTCAACTCTCTGGTATTGCTTCAAGGCCAAGATGCTCCCTTAACGTCGAACCTTCATACGCCCTGCGGAACAACCCTTTGCGCTGCAGATGCGGAATTACACTTTCAACGAATTCGCTGAACGAACCCGGCAGATAAGCAGGGGAAATGACAAACCCGTCGCTACCGCCCGCCAGGAAAATATCCGCGAGTTGCTCCGCTATCTGCGCACCGGTGCCCACCAGTTGCGGCACGCGAACACTGCTTGCGAAGATCCGCCCGAGCTCTTCCAGCGTCGTATCAGCGCCCTGCATCAGCAGTTTCTCGGCAGCCGCCGGATGAATCAGCGGCGAGCGGGCAATATCTGCCAGGGTCGCTGACAACGGGAATGGCGACAGGTCCACATTCAGTTGTGAGGCCAGCGTTACCAGGCCCAGTTCAGGGCGAGCCAATGCATTGTGCTTGTCACGTTTGGCCCGGGCCTCGGCTTCGCTGCCACCAATGAACGGCATCACTGCCGTCAACACTTTGCAGCTGTCTGCCGGACGCCCTTGTAGCACCACTTGCGCCCGCACGTCTTCACGAAACGCCTGCATGGCTTTCAGGTGCGGGTGAATGGTGAAGATCGCTTCGGCCCAGCGCGCACCGAAACGCCGGCCACGCCCCGAAGAACCGGCCTGGATCAGTACCGGCCGACCCTGCGGGGTGCGGGGAATGTTCAACGGTCCCTCGACCTTGAACCAGTCGCCGTAATGTTGAACCGGATGAATCTTCGATGGATCAGCCAGCACTCCGGTTTCGCGGTCCAGCTTCAGCGCGTCCCGCTCCCAACTGCGCCAGAGCTTGAGCGCCACTTCGACGAACTCATCGGCGCGGTCGTAACGCAGATCGTGCTCGAGGTGTTTGTCCTTGCCGAACAGACGCCCTTCACTGTCGTTCATCGAGGTGACGATGTTCCAGGCGGCGCGACCGTTGGACAGGTGATCCAGCGTCGCAAACTCACGGGCGATATGCGCTGGCTCGTAGTATGTGGTCGAACGTGTCGCGCCCAACCCCAGTTTGCGAGTCTGACCGACCAGATAAGAGAGGATCGGCAACGGGTCCAGACGCGTCGCGTCCTGAGCCCCGTAACGCAACGCCACGTCCCGGGATCCGCCCATTTGATCACCGACCGCGAGGCGGTCAGCGAAAAACAGAAAATCGAACAACCCCTCCTCTACCACGCGCGCCGTGCGGGCGTAATACTCAGGGTCGAGGTAGCTCCCGACCGTCTCCGGATGTCGCCAGACGGCATGACTGTGAATGACCGGTCCGGTCAGCAGAAACGCGGACAGGTGAATTTGACGGCTCATGTGCAACTCCAGTCGAAGGGGTCGGGCCTGAGGTTATTTGCTTTCAGGTGCCCAGACAGTGATGCCGGAAATCTTCAGCGGCTTGGGGATCAGCTTTGCGCCGTAATAGGTGTCAGCAATGCGCTGTTGTTCGGCCAGCTCATCCAGTTTGACGGGGACGATGTCGTAGCTGCGGCGGCTGTTGGCCAGTTCTACGGTTTCGACCGGGATGTTGCCCCACACCGGCGCAAGGATCTTCGCTGCATCCTGCGGATGGGATTTAACCCACTTGCCGGACTCGCGCAGGGTATCGATCACCACCTGCAAGACCTCGGGGTGCGCCTTGGCAAAGCTGGTGTTGGCCAGATAGAAACGGTTGTAATTGGCCAGCCCCTGACTGCCGTCAGCGATGATGCGCACCTGATGCTCGCGTTGCTGGGTGGCCAGGAACGGGTCCCAGATGGCCCAGGCATCAACCTTGCCACTGGCAAACGCGGCGACGCCATCCGGCGCTTCCAGATAGCGCGGCGTGATGTCGTTGAGGCTCAGCCCGGCCTGTTTAAGCGCAGAGATCAGCAGGAAGTGACTGCCCGAACCCTTGGAAACCGCCACGGTTTTACCCTTGAGGTCTGCCACGCTTTTGATCGGCGAATCCTTCGCGACGATAATTGCCTGCGCGCTCGGCGAGGCCGCTTCACGTGCGTAATAGGTCAACGGCGCATCCGCTGCCTGGGTAAACAGCGCAAAGGCATCAGCCACATCAGCGTGCAAATCCACCGCGCCAGCGTTCAATGCACTGAGCAGGCCGCTGCTGAATTCATGCCAGTTGACGTTAAAACCCAAAGGCTTGAGGCGCTCCTCCAGTTGGCCGTTTTCCTTGAGCAGGATCCACAACGTGGAAGAACGCTGGTAGCCGATATTGATAGTCTGTTCGGCATGCGCGGTGACCGCCGCAAGCATCAAGCCTGCTGCGAGGATGAGTTTTCGTAGGGTCATGGAATCCTTCGCCTTTGGAGGAGGCGTCGCTCATTTCAGAAAGCATGAGCGACGCTTTTTAAATTCCATTTAATTATAATAATTTACGAAAACTATTGAAGAACCGTATAAACATAAGCTTATGCCGTTTGCCTCCAGCGGCATCTACGCACTCCTCGAATCAGAAGCGCGAGGCCGAGAACGGCGTGATATCGATGGGCGTAGACTTACCGGCAAAAAGACTGGCGACGATTTCAGCCGTCATGGGCGCCGAAGCAAGGCCGACATGGCCATGACCGAAGGCATGCACGACGTCAGGCGTGGCCTTCGCTTTAGTGATGACAGGAAGCCCATCGGGCGTTGAGGGACGATTGCCCTGCCAGCGGGAAATGTTCAATTGCGAGGGATCATCGCCAAGCTTGGGGTAAGTCTTCAGCAAGTGGTGCAACAGGATGTCTGCACGTTTCCAGTCTGGCGGGTATCCGACACCGGCCAATTCCACCTGACCAGAAGCACGCAACCCACTGCTGGTCATGGTGTTGGCCATCTTGCCGTCAGACGGCATGACCGGAATGCGCGGGCCGCTGGCAGGCTGAGCGATTTGCACGTGGTAACCGCGCTCGCTTTCCAGAGAAACCCGGTCGCCCACACCCTTTGCAAGCGCTTTGGAATGAATACCGGCGGTGATCACAGCTCCATCGCAGACGACAGATCCCTTGTCGGTAACCACGCTTTGCAGTCGAGCGTTGCTGATGTTGAATCCCTCGGCCCGCACCTGGATCAGCTCGCCGCCCTGAGACATGAAACTGTCCACCAGGCCGCGCACATAAGCCCCCGGATCGAGGCAATGCCCGCCACTTTCGAGCAACACGCCGAAGGTATAGCGGCGACTCAGGGCAGGCTCGAACTCATGCAGGGCATCGGCGTCCAGTTCCCACCACTGAATGCCATTGTCGCGCCTTAGCTGCCACGAGAATGCTTCCAGAAGAAAGGCATCACGATCCGGGTAAACGTAGAGCAAACCGTCCTGACGAATGAGCTCAGGCACGCCGCATGCCGTGGCAAGCGCCAGATGCCGAGCGGGCGCATCAGACAACAAGGTAGAAAGAATACCGGCAGTCCGGGCGGCCTTTGCAGGCGTTGCGCCCGCCTTGACGAAGCGAATCAACCAGGGCGCGAGCTTCAGAAGGTACTGCCAGCGAATTGTGAACGGGCCCAGAGGATCGAGCAGAAAACCGGGGACCTTTTTCCAGAGCCCAGGCATGGACATCGGAATGATCGACGCCGGGCTGATAAACGCACCATTGCCATAACTTGCAGCGTGCTCACCACCAGGATCATTGGGCTCCAATATCGTCACGCGATGGCCATCCTTCAGCAGCGCCAGCGCGGTACACGCACCGACAATGCCGCCGCCAATCACCACGATGTGCCGGGGCGTTGTTGCCGTGTGCTGTTTCATACCGGATGCGCTACTCATCGTTCAGCCAGAATGCGTGCATTGCCGCGCAGCGATGCTTCAGTGACAGAGATGCCCAAACCCGGCCCGGTCGGTACGATCACAGCACCGTCACGGTTGGGAATACGCTCCTCCAATACGTCTTCGGTCAACACGTGATGCGGCATGTAGAACTCGCAGCCCAGCGACATACCAGGCGTCGCGGCGATGAACTGGGTGCCCGCAGCCAGCGCAATACCGCCCTCCCACAACGTGCCGCCATAGGCCGGGATATGCACGGTATCGGCGATGGCCATGATGCCTTGCGCCTTGAGAATCCCCCCGGCTTTCATCAGTTTGACCGAGATCGCATCGGCCGCGCCGAGACGAATAATTTCCATCAGATCGCGCGCGTCAAAACAGCTCTCATCGGCCAGAATCGGCGTGTCCAGGGCATCGGCAAAGGACGCCATTGCAGCAAGGCAATTACGGGGGACCGGCTGTTCAATGAACGTCGGACGGAATTGGTCAACATCACGCAGGATGCTGATCGCACCAAAGGGTGCCAGCGCCTGGTTGTAGTCGAGGCGCAGATCAATCGAATTGCCGAATTCGTTGCGCATGGCCTCCAGATGGGCCATGTCTTCAGCATGGGATTTGACTCCGGTCTTGACCTTGAAGATGCGATTGCCGGCCGGAACCATCGCCCGCATGCGCTCCATGTCGGCATCAAAGTCAGGGTCGGCAATCGAGAACGACAGTGGAATGCTGTCGCGCACCCTGCCGCCCAGCAGGTCAGCAATGGACAAACCGCAGGACTTGCCGAGGATGTCGAACATCGCGGTTTCAATGGCGAGTTTGGCTTCGCCGTGGCCCACCAGCGCAGTATCCATTGCCAGGGTGGTAGCCCGAATCGAGCGGATATTTGCGCCAATCACCAACGGCCGAAGATAGGTGTCGATGGCGGCGAACGCGCCTTCGGCGGTACCGGTAAACACCTCCCAGGGCGCAGCCTCTCCCCAGCCGACAATGCCAGAAGTCGAGGTCAGCTCCACCAGCACCCGTTTCACGCTGCCTTTGACATTGCCCACGCCCTGAAGCCGCGCCATTTTGATCGGGCTTTCAATCAAGAAGACCCGAAGTCGTTGAATGCTTTCATTTGTCATGGTCATGACTCCTCCGCCCGCCGCGCAGCCTGAACAATCAGAGACTGGGCACGATTAATGTCTGTTGAAATCGGTCAGGCCCGGTTCAACGGGCGCCGCTACCTTTATGGAAATGGTTGAGGAAGTTACGCGTGGCGTCTTCACGCGGGTTGTCGATGGTCTCCCGCGCAGGACCTTCCTCGATCACATAGCCGTCACGCATGAACACCACACGATCAGCCACTTCACGGGCAAAGGCGATCTCATGAGTGACGATCACCATGGTCATGCCATCCGCCGCCAACTGCTGAATGGTGCTCAGCACCTCGCCTACCAATTCAGGGTCCAGCGCCGAAGTGGCTTCATCGAACAGCATCACTTCAGGTTCCATCGCCAACGCTCGTGCAATGGCCACGCGCTGCATCTGGCCGCCGGACAATGTTTTGGGCATTTGCTGAGCACGGTCAGCCAGACCGACTTTCTCCAGCTGCGCCATGGCCAGATCCCGTGCCACGCTTTTGCTCAACCGACGCACGTGGACCGGCGCTTCCATCACGTTTTCCAGTACGCTCATGTGCGGAAACAGGTTGAAGTTCTGGAAGACCATGCCGGTTCTCGCCCGAAAAGCCGCGAGCTCTTTAGTGCCAGGCGGACGGCGGCCCTGACCGAACAGGAAAGTGGTATCCCCCACGCGAATCTCACCTGCATCAGGTTCAACCAACAGATTGATGGAGCGAAGGAGCGTCGACTTGCCGGAACCGGAAGGACCTATCAGCGAGACAACGCCGCCCTCTTCGACCTTGAAGTTGATGTTCTTCAACACTTCCAGCGCACCGAAACTCTTGCGCAGTGCGGTGATTTCGATCTTCGGTTTCGCGGACATCATTGAATGGCTCCGTGTTTCTTCTCGCGATAGCGCACGATCAGGGTGAGCGGAAACAGGATCACAAAGTAGGCCACGGCCACCGCCGAGTAGGTCTCAAGCGGGCGAAAACTGTCATGGGCAATCATCTGCCCTTGATACACCAGGTCGGGTACGGCCAGGACCGACACCAGCGAGGTGTTTTTGAATTGCATGATCGACTGGTTCATCAGCGCAGGCACCATGCGCCTGATTGCCTGGGGCAGAATGATCCGTCGCATGGTCAGCATCGGCGTCATGCCCAACGCACCGCCCGCCTCGCGCTGGCCTGCCTCGATGGAAACGATGCCGCCACGAATGATCTCGGCGTAGAACGCGCCGCCATAACAGGACAAGGCCAGCAACGAAGCGGTGATCGGCGTCATCTCGACACCCGCCAGAATCGGCAGCGCGTAATAGAACCAGATCAGTTGCACCAGCACCGGCGTGCAGCGAAAGACCTCTGTGAACATCAGTGCAACAGCCCGCACCAGCGCAAAACGAGACAGCAGCCCCATCGCCGCCAGCAGTCCGATAACCAGTCCGCCCACAACGATGGCAGCGGTAAAGGACACTGTCAGGCCAAGGCCTTCAAGCAGCAGCCAGCGATATTCCCAGAGTGCGGAAAAATCCCACTCGTACATGTCAAAACCCCACGTCACATAAACCGTTTAAGCCGCCATCAGCAATCAAGAGTGATCAGATTTCGAAGCCTTCCGGGAAGTCTTTCGGGGTGACTTTGACCAGTTCCATGTTGCGCATGATCGCGTCCTTGATGAAGCCATTGGCACGATGCTCGGTGATCCAGGCATCAACAAATTCGCGCCAGGAAGTATCTTCCTCACGACGGAAGCCTGCATTGGAGGTGGTTGAGTTCACCGGGGTCGGCACAATCAATTGACCGATCGCAGGATTCTTCGCGCGCAAGGCAAGCGCCAGAACCATCACCAGACACTGCGCATCCACTCGGCCGGATTGCAGCGCGGCCGTGGCATCACTGGCGGTCTTGAGGCGAGACACCGCAGCGTTCGGCGCGAGGCGGGTCACGGCGCTGTCATGAGAAGAACCTGCATCGACGCTGATGCGCATATCGGCAGTGTTGAAGTCATCCCAGGTCTTGGCCGTGACTGACTTTTTGGCAATGAACGTGAACGAGTTCTTGAACACCGGACCGGAAAAGTCGATGACTTTTTGTCGCTCTGGCGTGGGATTCAGCCCGAAGAACACATCGATTTTACTGGCCTGCAGATCCAGCACCGAGTTCCCCCAGGTGGTTTCCAGAATCGAGAGTTTCACCCCCAGATCATCCGCAAGCTTTTGACAGATATCGATGTAAAAGCCGCGCCATGGGCCGCCGGTCAAGCTTTTCTGATAGTAAGGGGCGCCATCGGCAATGGAGCCAATACGCAAGACGCCTGAAGATTTAATGCGCTCAAGTGAGCTGTCGGCTTTGGCACTCAGTGAAACCAGTCCCGTCGACGCGCTAATGACGGTCGCCCCGAAAAGCTTGGTGAATCTTCTGCGCGTAATCATGCAAAGCGTTCCTTTTTCTGGGCCATTTGTGATGTTGTGAATTCATCATCTCGCGAAAATCTGACTGGCAGTCGAAAAAAGACAGGTGACGCAATTGTCGATTGGACGGCGCGTTTGACTAGGTCTCGGCGCTGTTCGACTTATTGTTGGCAGATGACTTCTGCTCAGTGCTACGTATTCATTCTGTATCCCTGCACGCCCTGCATACATGCGCGCAATGCTCCGGGAATGTTGCATGACAGAGTGTTTAAACCTGGGACAGATTTGTACGACATATTGATGACATAAAGCGTTTTACAACTGAAGCCTTGAAAAATGGGGTCGCCATGACTAAAAATCATGCCACCTTCACTCAGGATCAACGTTATGCGCCGATTTTTACCCTCGCTCTCCGCGCTTCAGGCGTTCGAGGCCTCGGCACGGCACCTGAACTTCACCCGGGCGGCTGAAGATCTTTCAGTGACACAAAGCGGGATCAGCCGCCAGATCACCAACCTGGAACAGTTTCTCGGTATGCGGCTTTTCGAGCGCTCGGGCTCCCGGCTGATCCTCACGGACGCGGGCAGCAAGTACGTTCAGGACGTGGTGCCGATGCTTAACCGGCTCGAAGAAGTCTCCATTGACCTGGTACGCGGCCGCAAAGCGGATGCCTCGTTGATGATCGGCGCGAATCCCACCTTTGTGTCCCGCTGGCTCGCGCAAAGGCTTGAAGACTTTGTACGCCAGGCACCGGAGATCCCCGTCGAGGTCAACCCGATCGAGGCCAACGTGGACTTCAAGACCTGCCGTTTCGATATCGCGATCATGCGTGGAACGGGTGCCTGGAAAGAAGCCAGAGCGCTGGAGTTGTTTGCCGAGGAACTGGTGGTCGTGGCCTCGCCCAGGTTGATTGCTCCGGGTGAACGGCATGACCAACTGGATTTCTCCAAAGTACCAACGCTGCAAAACGCAAGTCGGCCCAGCCTGTGGCTGCAATGGCTAAGAGCGTCGGGATGTGTGGGGACGGGATTGATTCAGGGCGTCCGGTTTTCTCAGAGCGAGATGCTCATCAGTGCCGCCGTCAGCGGCCTGGGGCTTGCGGTGGTGCCCATCCACTATGTTGAACGGGAATTGCAATGCGGCGAACTTCATATGCCGTTTGGCGACCCCGTACGCTCGGGGGAATCGTATTGGGTAGTAAGCCCCGAGCGTAAATCCCAGAAGCAGCATGCACTGCTTTTTCGGGACTGGTTGATGCAACAGGTGCGGCAGAACAGACACTGATCTGATTGATCACTGACCTGCTTTAACTTGCGCCCATACGCTCACCCTTAGCGCTTCGATATCTGGAGGTATTGCCTGCAGGGGGAACAGCGTGCTGAGCGTATCTGCATCGGGATAGATGGCGATGTCGTTGTGCACGGAGGCCTCGACCAGAGCCTCGGACTTCTCGTTACCGTTCGCGTAATGCAAATAGTTTGAAATGCCGCTGATCACCTTGGGGTCGAGTATGTAATTCATGAAGGCATAGGCGGCTTTCTGGTTTGGTGCGTCTGCAGGGATGGCCATCATGTCAAACCACATCGGCGAGCCTTCCCTGGGAAGCATGTAGCGGATGCCAACGCCTTTACCTGCCTCTTGCGCCTGTTGCTGCGCGAGCATGACGTCCCCGGAGTACCCCACTGCCACACAAATCTTGCCGCTGGCCAGATCAGTTATGTAATCGGTGGAGTTGAAGTAGCGCACATAAGGCCTGATCGCAAGCAACGCCGCTTTGGCTTTCGGGTAATCCGCAGCATTTGCACTGTCGGGTGCTTCTCCCAGATAGTTGAGTGCGATCGGCAATACACTGGCCGCACTGTCGACGAATGCAACGCCGCATTGAGCCAGCTTCTTCATGTTCTCGGGCTTGAAGATCAAATCCCAGGAGTTCAAGGGCATGTCTTTGCCCAATACCGCTTCGACCTGGGCGGCGTTATAGCCAATTCCCGTCGTGCCCCACAAATAGGGGAACGCATAAGCATTACCTGGATCAACGCCAGCCAGGGCTTGCAGCAGAACCGGATTGAGGTTTTTCCAGTTGGGCAATTGGCTCTTGTCCAGCTTCTGCAGGTCGCCACGCTGAATCTGCCGAGCCAGGAAATGACTCGACGGCACCACGATGTCGTAACCGGAATGTCCTGCCTTCAGTGTTTCGTCCAGCTTCTCGTTACGCTCGTAAGTGTCATAAGTGGCAGCAATACCGGTTTCTTTCTGAAAGTTTTTCAACGTGTCCGGTGCGAAATAATCCGTCCAGTTGAAAATCTTCACGGTCGGCGCGGCCTGACTCATCGAAGCTATCAACATCAGCGGGACGAAGGCTTTGATGGACATCTTGTAGTCCTGTTCAATGTGAGAATCACATTCCATGTGGTTGTCGTGATGCTAACCCATTGGTCTGTTGCCCAATGACATTATTTTAACTATAGGTCCGGTGAGAATTAGCAAATCCAGACGGTACTGTTGACGGTGTAGAATCTGCGCCAGGCTAAAGCTGGAACGGACTGAATAGATGACTCAATGGGAACCCAGAGAATTTACGAAAAAGACCCGGAATCGGGCGCTACTGGCTTGCCTGATAATAGTCAGCTTTTTCGTGGATGTATCCTGGCTTGGGGATGGCTCATCAAACCGCAAGCGTGTGTTCAGCGCAGGGTTCGTGAGCCTGTGCATTATCGTGGCGGTGCTTGAGCTGGTGATTTTGAATGGTATCTACGGCCAGGGTCGGTGACGCCTGAACGCGCGCGAATGTGAAAAAATCTGCACGAAACGTTCACGCTTTTTTCACGCCCTGCCTCGTATTGTTATCCCAGCTCCTTCATGACTTTAAGCCCGTTGATCCCCATCGCGGGCTTTTCTTTTGCCTGCGATTTATTGCCTCTGGCTTTGAGCGTCCCCGCCCAATGCTTCAATCAACCCGGCAGACGCGCTATACAACGGTACATGTCCGCGCATCAGGACCTGCGTACTTCGGCGATATGCAGCGGCCTTGACGTCGATATGACTGCCTTCGGTTCTTGCACTGACCGTCGTATCCAGCTTGCCAGCCGGGTTCTCGATACTCACTTCGATGTCTGAAAACTCAGCGCCAGGCTGAGCAATCCCCACTGCGACTTTATAGGCAACTGTTCCGGGAAGCAGGCAGGCAGCGGCAAGGCAGCAACCACCGGATACCGCCATCGACGCATGGCCCGTCTGAGGCGTGAAGTAACGCACGGCGATGTTGCCGCCATGACGCGGCGCGCCGACGATGCATACCTTGGGTATGGTCTCGCTTCGCTCAAGATCTGCAAGGCTCATGAGCTCACCGTCGCGACGACGAAGTTTCATTTTGAGCCCCGCCTCAATCCAGACTTGCCTTAGCTGCGCCATGAAAGTCGGGTCAGCTTCAAGCTCCGAGACGGGTTCATGACCGGTCTTGCCAAAACTCGCCGCGTCGGCAATCACCATTGGCACCGCGACATCGACACAGGAGACGTCGTGTCCGTTGATTGTATCCAGCACATTACCCGTCGGCAGAAACGCACCGGTCTTGTTGCCTACGGGAGACTGGAGAAACAGATCGACACTGGGAAAGGCACCGTGGACGCCCGGAATTTCAGCATTGATAAAACGGCCCTGTTCGTCGCGATACATCCGCGCCAGCGTCACCACGCCAGTGTTGGTGTTCTTGATTTCAATCTCGAAGACGCCGCAGGCAGGCGCTTCTATCAGCCCGCTATCAATGGCCCAGAGCGGCAACGCAGACGACATGTTGCCGCAATTCACACTCCAGTCGATGCCGCTGTGATCACTGGCTAGCTGTGCCAGGGTGCTGACTATCTGAGGCCCTGTCGGTGTTTCTTCGATCCTCGCCAGGAACACCTTATTACTGGTGGCAGGCCCGCGGCCGAGGCCGGTGATCTGGCGATTACCAGGCTGATTTCCAGATTGTGGGACGCCCATCAAATGCCGCAGCAACTCCGCCCGCAGCCCTTCATCGCGGGGTAACAATGGCTCCCAGATGACGACACCCGTCGACGTACCGCCGCGCATGTAATGCAATGGCAGTTCGATTACGCCGTTTTGAAGTCGGTTACGGAGCGAGGTTTGACTGGAGGACTCGGGGCTGGATGCGTGCATGTTGGTTTCCATAGCCTTCGGAAGAATGAGCTTTTAACGCATCCTACAGACTTATAGACCCAGAAATCGATCCGCCCCCAACGACCAAAACACCTGCCCGCGTATCAAACAAGTGCTCGCTTGCGCAGCTCATACGTCGCCCGGTAACTGCCCGGCGCGGCGTCAAAAAAATCACGAAAACGCTTGTGGAAATGCGGCATGCTCACAAAACCGGTGGCCATGGCGATATCGGTGATGGAACGATTGGTCTGCAGGACAAGCTGCCGGGCTCGGGTCAATCGCAGTTCCAGGTAATACCGACCGGGGGCGGCACCGACAAAGCGAAAGAACCGGCGCTCAAGCTGGCGTTTCGAGATTCCGGCACAGGCAGCCAGATGATCAAGGCTTAGCGGCTCTTCTATGTTCTTGTGCATCAATTCCAGCGCCAGCTTCAGGGATTGCGGCAGTGTCGGATCAGAGTCCACCGACACAGTAGATACACCGCTGACATACTCATGCTCGTCACACCCGAGAATTTCCTGCACTGCCCGGGTCAAGGAACTGCCGTGGGTGCCACGCATGTACTCGAGCATCATTCGCAGTGCACTGCTCGCGCCTGCGCACGACATCCGGTCGGAATCAACCACATGACTCCGGTCACAGATACGCAGATTGGGAAAAGTATCCGCCATCATTGCGCGGCCATCAGGGTGGAAGGCACAGAGATATCCGTCCATTACCCGGGCATCTGCTAGAAAGTAAGCGCCATTCCACAACCCTCCCATGCTCGTGCCGCAAGCTGCTGCGGCAATCAGCTTGCGTCGCAGACACGGATTGCTTTTCAACTCGACACGCAAGCCGCCGACCACAACAAGCAAATCATGGCGACTACGCAGTTCCGAAAGCTCCAGGTCAACGGGAACGGCGACCCCCAGATCACTCAAGACTGCACCGCCTTTGAGGCTGACTTTCTGGATGTCGAAAATCGGTGAATCGCTCATCAGGTTCGCAGTCACCAGTGCGTCCATGGCGCCGCTGAAAGACATCAGGGAAAAATTATCCAGCAGGATAAAGGCAACGCGCACTGCCGACTGCGGCTTTGACCGGTTTTTTGCAGAGGACGAATAACGCAGGTTCTGATCCCTGAGCACGCTTTCAAAAACGTAGGTCATCGGTTCCCCCCCTTGGCCAGGCACTCACTTGTACGCAGCTTCAGTGCAGGGAGACAACAGAAGGTTAAGCAGACCTTCGCAATCAGGCTTTTCTGCCAGGCTGGCGACTGCCTGCTCAAGCAAACGACTGCGAGAAACCCCAAGGCTTTGCTCTGAAAATAACCGATACTTTTCGATGAACTCGGCGGCAGACATTGGGTTGGCCGGATCGCCCTTGGCCGATGTCGTCGGGCTGGAAATACACCTGCCGTCTTTGAGTTGAACCGTGACCCGAGACAGGATTTCTTCCGGGAAGCGCGCTGATAAATCAGCCGCTTCAGCGATGTTGATTATCTTGCTGACAGCCAGAATGTCCGGGGCATCGATAGCTGTTCCTGTCACTTCGCTCGCGGTGACCTGACCACGCGCGACTAAAGCTGCAACCGGAAATGCCAATGCATACTGGGCTTCATCGGCATTTTTTGGAAAATGCCCCTGCAAACGCACTGACTCATGAAAGGTCTCAATCTGGATCGTTTCGATATTTTCAGGAGCGATCTCTGGGTGCTCGCTCATCAGTTGCGTCATGGCAGTCAATGCTGGCTGGGCCCAGCGACAGACCGGCCAGGGTTTGAAGTATTGCTCGTCGATTTCCCAGCTTTCGCCCAAGCCCTGCCAGTAAGGGAGCCCTCCCAGCAATTCGACGGTTTCAGCGGGCGCACCAGTGACTCCAGCCTGGGCCATGAGCAGTGCACTTATGCCCGCATGAGCGCCGGCGCCGTGCGCATCACGCAGCATCGACGGGTAATCCACCACGCGCATCATTGGGCAGCGTGGGCCAAAATATTCCGCAATACCGAGGGCGTGCCTGAAGGTTTGCTCGTCCAGCTTGAGCAGCCGGGCTCCAGCACACACCACTCCAATCCCGGCGAAAGCTCCCGAAGCATGATATTGCGCAGCGGTCGCCATCAAGGCCCGTCCGGCTCTTAGCGCCGTCTCGTAGCCGATGGTCAATACACAGAGCATCTCCTCGCCGCTGATATTTTTGCCACTGGCGCAAAAGGTATCGATCAGCGCGATGATTGCCGGAACCACGGTAGCCCCCGCGTGTCCTTTGGACGTGAAGTGTCCTTCATGAGCATCCAGGCTATCGACACTGAAGCCGCCCGCATAGGCTGCGCCCAAGGGGTGGACCGGTCTGCCATCAAACCAGAGTCGGCTGGAAAGTGTGGCCGCCGGGTAATGGGCAACCGCAAACTCCTTCAGGACATGGCTGGTATGGTTGTCACGCGCAGCGGCGGCGACGCCGATAATATCGAGCAAACAGGTTTCAATCCGCTTGCGGGTTTCAAGCGGTGCGTCGGCAAGTTCGAATTGCTGAATGAACGAATAAAGGGACATACACCCCTCCTTATTTAAACGGGGTATAAAAAGGCCGCCCGAACATGGGCAGCCTGAGGCTTTATCGGTAAGGCTTATTTCTTCGCGGCGGCTCGCGCATCTGCCAGCCAGCCATCGTAGGCAGCCCGGTGCGCGGCAATCCATTCAGCGGCATGGCGCTTGATATCCGCAGCAGAGTTTTCGCCATTGTGCATTTTCAGGTTCTGAGCGCTTTCATCATCCGTGGTGATTTGCATCTCGGACAGAAACTTGACCGCTACCGGATTCTTCTCGGCAAAGTCCTTGTTCAGCACCGCGCGAATGTTGTCCACAGCAAAGCCCAGATTTTTGCCTTTGTAAGTGGTGTCGACGTCGTTTTTCCCGCCTGGAAGGTCGGTCTTCGGAACGCTTAGCCAGACCACATCCGTGCCCTCGACCAGTACGGTGGAGATCCACTGTGGAACCCAGGTGAAGTAAAGGATTGGCTTACCCTCTTTATAGCGGGCAATGGTGTCGGCCATCAGAGCGAAGTAAGAGCCACGGTTGTCGGTGACCGTCTTTTCAAGGCCGTAGGCCTGCATATGGTATTCGACGACAACCTCACAGCCCCAGCCGGGATTGCACCCTGTCATGTCGGCTTTACCGTCGCCATTGCTGTCGAACAGCTTGGCAATTTCCGGTTTCTTGAGATCTTCGACTGAAGTGATTTTGTATTGATCAGCGGTTTTCTTGTCGATCATGTACCCCTGTAATACACCGGGCATGATGTTGCCGACTTTCACCATGGTGTCATCCCCGCCCGCCTTGGCGTAGAACGACGCGTGCAACTGCTCCCAGGCATGCACGGTAAAGTCCGCATCACCATAAGACAGCGCGAGCATCATTGCCGGATAGTCGGTTTCCTTGGGCTGCTGCACGCTGTAGCCCAGATCCTTGAGCCCGGCCATGGCAATCTCACCACGGAATCGCTCTTCGGCAATGGTGGGGAAAATCGGTGTGATGGATACGCCCTTGCCAGGTTCCTGAGCAGCAGCAGTAGCAAAAGCCGGTGTTATGGCGATAGCCAGAGCGGCCATACAACGAATCATTTTTGTTTTTACACTGTGTTTTTCAGCATTCATCGTCATCTACCTTGCAGGGGGATAAGGGGCAGGCGTACAGCGATCAATTAACGTCCGGCACTTAGTTGTCTTTTAAAGGTGCGCCGGTCTGTTTTGCTTCAGTCTTTTTTCCAAGTTTGAACAGCATTCCAACGGGCCCTGTCTGGTACCAGCGTTCACCCTTGACTGCGCTGTTACTGCGCTCACCCATGGCCTGGGTTAACCGGTCAAGGAAGATTGCCAATAACACCAGCCCCACACCGCCCACGGTGGCAAGCCCCATGTCCAGTCGGCCAATACCGCGAAGTACCATCAACCCAAGGCCGCCAACAGAAATCATGGAGGCGATGACAACCATGGACAGCGACAGCATCAGTGCCTGGTTCAAGCCGGCCATGATCGTGGGAGCAGCCAGCGGGAGCTGCACCTTGAGTAGCATCTGCCGCCGTGTGCAGCCGAACGCCCGTGCGGCTTCGACCTTGTCTTCGGGTACCTGGCGGATGCCCAGATTGGTCAGGCGTACCAACGGCGCAACCGAGAAGATAATGGTGACCAGAACGCCTGGTACGTTGCCGATCCCGAACAGCATCACTACCGGCACCAGATAAACGAACGCCGGTAATGTCTGCATCGCATCAAGCCCTGGCCTGAGTATTCTTTCCAGGCGGTCGCTGCGGGCACACAGCACGCCCAGCGGGACACCGATCACTACGCAAAACACCAACGACGTGAGCACTAACGCCAGGGTCGTCATCGCGTCATTCCAGACGCCAATCAGCCCCAGAAGCGTGAGTGTGACGAAACAGAGGGCTCCCACTTTTTTACCGCCCACCTGCCAACCGAGCAGCGTGGCAAAGATGATGAAGATCGTCGGTGGGATCGATAGCAATCCACTTTGAATACCGTTCAATATTTGATCCACGGGCCATCGTATGGATCGAAACACTTCACGGAAGTTATGCACCAGATAGTTGAGCACTACCTCGACCCACTGGCCCAAGGGGATAGTGATGCTTTGGAACGGATCAAGAACGCTGAAATCGGACATGCTGGATACCTGAGTAGCTGAGCCTGATGTTTCGCCCGGTTAACACTGTCAGTGACGACTCATTGTCTGCAGCAGAAGGCTCTTGGAAATAGTGCCTTTGAACACGCCCTGCCCATCCAGAACGGCGACGGGGTGCACGGCATTGGCGACGATGTGAAAGATGTCTTGCAGCGGAATATCAGCATGCAGCGTAGGCCGCGATGTGTCTGCGTCGTACGGATGTTCTGCGCTGAGGGTCGCAACGTCGCCAGCCCGAAGAATCTTCGATGCATCAAAGCCCTTGAAAAAGGCCCTGACGTAATCGTTCACCGGGTTGCAAAGCAGCTCTTGAGGAGAGCCAATCTGCACAATGCGTCCGCCTTCCATGATCGCGATGCGATGGCCGATACGAATGGCCTCTTCGATATCATGGGAGATAAAAATGATGGTCCGGTGCTGCTCAGCCTGCAGGCGTATAAGCTCGCCCTGCATCTCATGACGGATAAGCGGATCCAGCGCTGAAAACGCCTCGTCCATGAGCAGGATTGCCGGGTCGTTGGCCAGCGCGCGAGCCAGACCGACTCGCTGCTGCATACCGCCAGACAACTGGTGCGGATAGCTGTATTCATGCCCTGTCAGCCCCACCTGCTCCAGCGCTTTACGGGCGCGGTCGTGGCGCTCTTTTTCATCGATGCCGGAAACTTCAAGACCGAACGCAGCATTGTCGATAACGTTCATGTGCGGCATGAGCGCGAACGACTGGAAGACCATGCTCATTTCCTTGCGACGCACATTCAGAAGCGCCGCATCGGAGAGACCCGTGATTTCCTTGCCGTTGAGATGGATAGTGCCTGACGTGGGTTCGATCAAACGATTGAACAAACGAACCATGGTCGACTTGCCGGAACCCGACAAGCCCATGATGACAAAAATCTCGCCACGCTTTACCGAAAACGTTGCGTCGAATACACCAACGACTTGCCCGGTCTTATTGAAGATTTCATTTTTATCCGCCCCGCCCTTTAGCATATCCATTGCTACTTTCGGCTGGGTACCAAAGACTTTATAAATATGCTTGACCGAGAGTATTTCGTCACCATGACTCATAATCCCTTCCTTCCGCGAGTGCTTTAAAAGGCTCGGCGAATAGCCCGGGCTATCGCCGATCAGAATGAACTTGTTATGGCAGCAGAAGAGCGTTTGAATGAGAGAAATGAGACATTTTTGAATCCTCTTATTATTATTTAGTTGTCAGTGGCTTCTGAGTGAGACGAGAGCCTTGATGACAAAGTTATTACCTTAGCCCTGTAACGTCTAACAACATTTCGTCCAGTCAATCAATAACGTCAGGTTATTGATCGTGACTTATCCAAAAACGACATGTTCGACGGTCCCTCATGGACAGCGCCTGTCTACGCCTGTCATAAGGCTAAGGAGCGGCGGTTATCAGCGGTGCAGGCTTCTGCGAGCCACTGGCCGCCAGCCTCGGACACGAGCCCTCTACACCTGTTTTCCAGAAAATGGATACCTTAGGTTATGGTTAAGCACATCGACCCCGACAACACGTTATTAAAGATGCCGTCGCTCAAAGCAGTGAAGTCTTTCGTAGCAGCCGCGAAATACCAGAGCTTCACCCGAGCGGCTGAAGCGCTTTGCGTCACTCAGGCAGCTATCAGCAGGCAGATTCGCGAGTTGGAAGCGTATCTGGGCGTTGAGCTGTTCAGAAGGGTCGGCAGAGCCGTCGAGCTGACCGAGGCCGGTTCTGCGTTTTTCGATGCAGCGCAGTTGTCCTTCGTCAACATCTCTCAGGCCGCCAAACGAGTGGGCGCGTACAGAGCTGGCAAATCGGAATTGACCTTGTGTTGTTCCGCAGCGTTTGCAGCACTGTGGCTTTCGCCCAAGCTGCCGGGCTTCTTCAGTCAGAACCAGGACATCGACCTCAATCTGATTAGCACACAAAATTTTCTTTCGATGGAGCCTGGCGTCACGCCCGATATCTTCATCACCAAATTCGCCAGCGTGCAGAGCGGTTACCGCAACTACCCGCTGTTTCACGACGTGATATTCCCCGTGTGCACGCCGCAGTATCGCGATGAGCATCCGGAACTCGCGACGCTTGAAGGCTTGCGCGACAGTGCACTACTTAACCTGAGCCCCTACGGACGTTCGCAAGTGGCGGAGCATGTTGATTGGGGCGTCTGGCTTGCCTTTCACGATACCGATATAGAAAAACGCCCGCACGACCGGCCTCACGTCTTCAGTGCCAATGACTACAACGTGGTGATCAATATGGCGCTGGCCAATCAGGGCGTCGCGCTCGGCTGGAGCCATCTGGTAGCCGAGTCGATTGAAAGCGGCGCACTGGTTCGCCCCATCCAGAAAGAAGTGGTCCACAAGGATTCGCAACACTACCTCGCATTCAGGGAAGACCGGGCCAATGATCGGGCGTGCTGCAAATTGCGCGACTGGCTGCTCGCTTATTTCACGTAACAAGCCTTTTAAATATCCCTTCACTCTCCGTGACAAAGCCAATCACCCCTGATTTCTCACGGTCAGGGAGTTGAAATATGCCTGCGACACTCTGCGCTTCGCACACTTCCCCTGCCCTGTTTTCCCGTCCTCCTCTCGCAATTGATAACATTTGTTTATGCATTGCCTGACCTAAAAGTTTCTTGTTGAACGTCGATTTGTACACGTAACCTTCACAAAAGCCGGGAGAACTAACGGTTGGCCGTTTACAGATGCTTGTCAGGATCATCGCGTCATCATTGAAAACTTCAAGTGACGGTCAATACAGAGGTTCGAACCCATAATGATCGGCAGCTGCTTTCTTACCGGACAGCAGCGCCTGAAGCGAATGGAGTGCGTGGGACGTGAATATCAGATCAGCCGTTTCTCAGCTTATTGCACAACGCAAACCCCGACACGCACTTCCAGGGGCGCTTTACAGCGATCCGGATGTCTATCAACAAGACCTGGAACAGCTGTGGCACAGGGACTGGATTTTCGCCGGCCACACCTTTGAACTGGAAAAATCCGGGCAGTATCTTTCACTGCAGGTTGGCCAGTATCCGGTTGCTGTAGTTCGCGGTGCCGATGGGCAGATTCGTGCATTTCACAACGCTTGTCGGCACCGGGGCTCGAAGGTATGTCCTGAAGCAAAAGGCAAGGTCGCCAAGCTGGTGTGCCCTTACCACAAGTGGACTTTTGAGCTGGACGGTCGGCTGCTGTTCGCTGGCAATATGGGTGACGATTTCGACAAGTCTCAGTACAACCTCAAGCCGGTGCATTGTGAGATCGTCAACACCTACATCTATGTCTGTGTAGCTGATCTCGCCCCTGATTTCTCCACATTCCGGGAAGCAGTGACCCCCTTCCTCGCACCTCATTTGCTGGAAGACTGCAAGGTCGCTTTCGAATCGAACCTGATTGAAAAAGGCAACTGGAAGCTGGTCTTCGAAAACAATCGCGAATGCTATCACTGCGACGGCACCCACCCCGAACTGATGAATTCCTTCGTGGAAAACCTGTCGGTAGCAGGCGTCGGCGGCAGTGATGACCCGGAACTAAAAGCTCATTGGGACCGCTGCGAAGCCGCAGGCATGCCCAGCCAACTGGTCATGGATAAGGACGGGCGCTTCCGCATTACCCGAATCCCTCTGTCATCCGGTGCAGTCAGCTACACCATGGATGGCAAACCAGCAGTCGCTGGCAGGCTGGACAACAGTGGCGAAGCAGACATAGGTGCGCTGCTGTATTTCAACTATCCGTCTACCTGGAATCATTTCCTGGGCGATCACGCGCTGAGTTTCCGCGTCCTGCCAATTGGCCCAAACGAAACACTGGTGACCACCAAATGGATCGTCAAGAAGACCGCTCAGGAAGGCGTCGACTACGACCTTGAGCGCCTGACCAAAGTCTGGCTTGCCACCAATGATCAGGACCGCACGCTGGTTGAAGGCGCACAAGTAGGTGTTAACTCCCCGGCTTATGAACCCGGACCCTTTTCTTCGAAGGCCGAAAATGGCGTCTGTCAGTTTGACGACTGGTACTGCGACATCATGCTCGACAGACTTAAAGATGACAGCGGCACCGCTCCCCTGAAACTGAAGTCGGTGGGATAACAGTATGGCGGTGATTAAGACAGTCGCCGCCAGCCTTGTCCGAAAGACTGACAATAATAAATAACTACTCAGGATGCCCTTATATTCAGAGGGCATTATTGAGTCACCTCTTAACTCTGCGCCATTACAACAATCTGGAACTTTAACGCGTCAGCAGTAATACAACGCGCGCGTTTATTGCTCTTCCGGCCATGACTATTCGGAGTAATCCTCTTGAGATTCGAAGGTATTTATACGCCTGCGGTAACACCGCATACAGCCGACGGCGAGATTGACTGGGCTGTTTTTCCGGAAGTTCTGGAGTCGCTTATCGAAGCCAGAGTGCATGGCATTATTATTGGCGGTTCGACAGGCGAATATTATGCTCAGACCGCCGAAGAGCGCCTGAAACTTGCTGCCCGCGCCAAAGAAGTTATTGGTTCCCGTGTTCAGTTGATTATTGGTACGGGCGCTATTCGTACCGAAGATGCAGTGCTGTTTGCCAAGGACGCCAGAGCAATCAAGGCCGACGCGATTCTGGTTACCACTCCCCCATACGCATTGCCGACCGATCAGGAAAACGCCATCCACGCGTTGACCATCGATCGGGCCGCCAACATGCCGATCATGTTGTACAACTACCCGGGGCGCATGTGCGTACAGATGAACGAGGACTACCTGGCTCGTGTGGGCAAATCAAAAAACGTGGTGGCCATCAAGGAAAGTTCGGGGGACATGAGCCGGGTGCATTTACTCGCCCGTGAATTCCCGCATATCGCACTGTCCTGCGGTTGGGATGATCAGGCACTGGAATTTTTCGCCTGGGGCGCAAGAAGTTGGGTATGTGCCGGTTCAAACTTTCTGCCCCGGGAGCATGTGGCGCTGTATGAAGCCTGCGTGGTCGAGAAGAACTTCGACAAGGGTCGGCAGATCATGTCGGCCATGATGCCGCTGATGAATGCACTGGATGGCGGCAAGTTCGTGCAATGCATCAAATTTGGTTGTGAATTGAACGGCCTGAAAGTCGGAGATGTTCGCGCGCCTTTGCGGCCTCTGAATGGCGAAGACAAACGTAGCCTCCAAACCGTTATCGCCAACGTGAAGCGTACCGTTGCACACATCACATCAGGAGCCAGCCATGCGTGACCTTCTTACCGCGGATGAATATGCCGCTATCGCACAATCGATTTCATTTCCCTCCAACGCGTTCATCAACGGTGCATTCAAGCCTTCCGTTTCTGGCAACACGCTGGCGACGACCAACCCGGCAACGGGCGAGTTTCTCACCGACCTGGCGGCCTGCACGGCTGAGGATGTGGACATTGCGGTCAGCAAAGCCAAAGAAGCATTCGATGATGGACGCTGGAGGCTGATTGCGCCCGGCGACCGGAAAGCCGTGTTGTTGAAGTTCGCGCGTCTGCTCGAAAACAATCGCCACGAACTGGCCGTACTGGAAAGCCTGGACAGCGGCAAGCCGGTACGTGAATGCCAACTGGTGGATGTGCCCGACACCATTCATACCTTGCGCTGGCACGCCGAATTGATCGACAAGCTGTATGACAACACGGCCCCGGTGGGCAGCGACGCGCTGACCATGGTGGTGCGCGAGCCTATCGGTGTGGTGGGCTGCGTGCTGCCGTGGAACTTCCCGCTGTTGATGCTCGCCTGGAAGATCGGCCCGGCACTGGCCGCCGGTTGCTCGGTGATCGTAAAGCCCGCCGAACAGACCAGCCTGACCACTTTGCGCGTGGCCGAACTGGCATTCGAAGCGGGTGTGCCTGCAGGCGTGCTCAATATCGTGACCGGCACCGGCAAAGACGTCGGTGAGCCTATCGGCCTGCACAAAGATGTCGATATGGTCAGCTTCACCGGCTCCACCGCGACCGGTCGGCGCTTCCTGCATTACTCGGCCGATTCAAACCTCAAACGCGTGGTGCTTGAGTGCGGCGGCAAGAACCCTGCGGTCGTCATGGACGATGCTGAAGACCTGGACCTGGTGGCCGAACAGGTGGTCAATGGTGCGTTCTGGAACATGGGCGAAAACTGCTCGGCGACGTCACGACTGCTGGTTCACGCCTCGGTCAAAGACCAATTGCTAGAACGTATGGGTGCCTACATACGCGAGTGGAAAATGGGTGACCCCCTGGATCCTCAAAACCGGGTTGGGGCATTGGTCAGCAGCGACCATTTCGACAAGGTGAAGTCTTACCTGGACTACGCCAGCGCTGCCAATCTGGACATCGTCTACGGCGGTGATACTCAGGATGGCGCGTTCGTCCAGTTGACTGTGGTAGACGGCGTGGAACGGGACAGCCGACTGTTTCAGGAGGAAATTTTCGGGCCGGTGTTGTCAGTCACTACCTTCAATACGATCTCTGAAGCGATTGCTCTGGCTAACGACACGGTATACGGCCTGGCGGCCTCGGTTTACACCGGTAGCTTGCGCAAGGCGATAAAGCTTTCCCGTGAAATCCGTGCGGGGATTGTCACCGTCAACTGCTTCGGTGAGGGCGATGCCTCTACCCCGTTTGGCGGTTACAAAGAGTCAGGCTTCGGTGGTCGCGACAAATCGGTTTTCGCCCACGATCAATACACCGAAATCAAAACCATCTGGATCGATGTGTCTGATCGGTCGGTTGATGAGACCGTCAAATGAGCACACATTCCATCAAACGCTTGCCGGTAGATACCGGTGTTTCGGGTTGGGAGGCTATTTCCAGGCGGGCTACTCCTGTGCAAGTGCTTGATGGGAGCGTGATGGCAGACTGGCTGATCATCGGGGCCGGTTTCGCCGGTCTCTCCGCGGCACGTCGGCTAACCCAGCTACGACCCAAGGATCGCATCGTGGTCGTCGATGCTCACGAGATCGCCACGGGGCCAGCGGGAAGAAACTCCGGGTTCATGATTGATGTGCCCCACAGCCTTTCCTCCGGGGAGTACTCAGTGGCTGGCGAATCAGCGACGGCACGAGAAATCGCGCAGAACCGCTTCGCCATCGACTTCGCCGCTCAGGCTGCCCGAGACTACGGTATGGCCGACGCAACCTTTGACCCTTCGGGCAAGATAAACGCCGCTGCCACAGAACGCGGCGAACGCCTGAACGCCAATTACGCGGCGTCGCTCAAAGGCATTGGCGAGCACTACGAGCTCTTCGATGCCGCGCAGATGCGCGACATTACCGGGTCCACTTATTATCACGGCGGTATCTACACACCCGGCGCCGTGATGATCCAGCCTGCGCAATACATCCGCGATCTGGCTGCCGGACTTGATGAACGTATAAGCCTTTACGAACGCTCTCCTATCGTCGAACTGTCCCGCTCGGGTAATGACTGGACAGCGCGCTCACATCGCGGCGTAGTGACGGCGCCCAAGGTTATTCTTGCCGTGAACGGTCACATCGAAGACTTCGGACACTTCCAGGGACGCTTGCTGCATGTGTTCACGTATGCCTCGATGACCGCGGGTTACAACCACAATGATTTCGCAAAAGCGGTGACGGGACGCGAGCGCTGGGCCCTTCTACCGGCTGACCCGATGGGCGCCACCGTTCGTAAAATTACGGTAGATGGACTTTCACGGATCGTAATCCGCACCAAATTCACCTATGACCCGAGCATTCAAGTGACACCTCAGCGCGTCGCAGATGTCGCCCGGGAGCAACGACTCTCTCTGGACGCTCGCTTCCCGGAATTGAAGTCAACACCGCTGGAATTCAGTTGGGCGGGCCGTCTGTGCTTGAGCCGCAACAGCGCGCCGGCATTCGGGGAAATCGAAGAAAACCTGTATTCAGCATGTTGCGAAAACGGCCTCGGAACGGTTAAAAGCACACTGGCTGGCGTCATGGCGGCTGAGTTGGCGACCGGCTTGAAGTCCAGATTCCTGGATGACTTCAGCAACACGCCCGGCCCCAGCAAGCTGCCCCCCAAAATTCTCACACGGCTTGGGGTGAGTTCGGTCATCAGTTGGCAGGCCCTTCGCGCTGGCAAGGAAGGCTAAAGCCCGCTCGGCCCATCGAAGTTAGCCGACTTCAGCGGGCTTCAGCCCGGAGAGAACAGCGACCTGATCATGTGAAGTTCTGCCGCATGAGTCATGGCCTCCAGGTCATCAAGACTCATTGAATGACCGCACCCTGCACATTGCTCGCCCACCAGATCCTCAATCCCGAACAGGCCGCTGGTAGTGCCATCTTTGGGATCAAAAGGGTTGCCGTTGCAGGCGATGCACCGGAAATCCTCGAAATACTGCTCGTCCAGTCTCATTGTCTGACAATCCTGAAAATTCGACCGCATGAAACAACATCTTTATCTTACTTGCTAGCCAGACCCGACGGCAGACATGCCGTTGAGTCTTTTTGACGCACATGTGTTCTGTCATGCCCTTCTTTACCAAGGAGCAAGTATGCAATCTGCATCCCCGGAAAGGTACCTGATCAGCGACCGGTGACCTTTAGTTCGATGCAACGAAGGATGACAGTTTGTAAGATCATCCAGCCTACAAAAAGCCATGTACCGGTTTCGTGACTGACGGGCAACTCATATATGACGGTGGCGCCGAGCATGAACCCGCCTAGCGTAAGGATCGCGGATAAAATAAGCCCCACTTTTAAAGCTCCATGTCCGATTGCAGCGTGTTTTTAGTATAAGCATTTTCATGCTCCCTTTTCCCTGGGAAATCCTGCCGAAAAAAACACCGCTGGCTGATGACTCAGCAGTGATGCGATCCGTTTGGGGGATGCCCTGATGCGGTTGAACGAGACTGAGCAGTCCAGTCACGACTTTTACAAAATTCTGAGCGGAAAAAGGGTGGAACCTGTAAGTAAAAAGATCCGGGCCAAGTGCCCTGCTTTTCGTATCTGACGAGTACCCGCCTATGCTATTGTGCCGCCCCCAAACAGGCATGGATGTACTGAAGAATGACCTCATGGAAAGCTGTGGTGATGGCTCTGGCAACCTTGATCGTCGCTAAGGTAGAAGCGGCTGAATACGTCTACATGAGTTCGTACGCGACGGTTTTGGGGAGTGAAATATCGTCCAAAAAAATTGCTGACTTGTTCACACCAGCTCGAGAAGATGCCCTCGCTTTCATTGGATCAGATGGCGATATCCGTGGCGCGCGCTTTGAGCAGGCCGTCCAGCGCTACCGCTCGACTGCTAGCCAACCCCAGATGTCAGACCTTCAACTGGCCCAAGCTATTGCTGCAAGGGACTGACCGGCTCACCGGTGGGCTTTTCGTATCTGCCCTACCCCCGTCATTCCAGGTACTGATTAACTGCGCGCTCAATGAATATTGACGTTAGTTCTATCTCCCGCAGCACTCAGGAAAACCAGGCCCCTCTGAAGAAGGTCTGAGTAAATAGAGCAACTAAAATAGGCCAGGAGCTGATCTTAATATTTGAGGACATCATTGCGAAGCAAGGTGTCTTCGAGAAAAATTGAAATCCATGCATCCATAACGCCGAAGACGTCCATTCCTGTTTCTGGTTCCATGGGTTGTTCATGCCACCAAATAATCCCGTTACTATCAGTCAGATTATTCAGATCTATAGCAAGGTAATCTCCGCCCCCATTTGATAGTATCGTTAACCATTTTGCCGCAAAGTCTGTGCTCTCTTCGTCAATCAGTTCAGAGATGTAGGTACAATCGGAAATTTTTTGTGGCCCCATAGAGCGCGCTGGGCAGAAGGTAAATCCATTGTGAACTCCTTTATAAAACTCCGACAGTCTAGTGCCAAAAGCAGAGGGAGTATCAGAGTTGGCTAGAGGCTCACCCCCTATGTAGTAATAAAGACCATTGGCGTCATGAAATATATATAATAATTCAGTTGGCGACCCAGCTAAAATAGCGGTGCCAAGCAAGCACCTATCCAGTAGCGATGTAAGCCAAGGTAAGTCAGCACTGAATGCCCGCCAAGCAAGAGGAAATGAAGGCGTTTCAGAAAAGGCAATCCCAAAATTCTGCCATTCACCAGGAATCTCGAGGTTTGGTGGCAGTTGAGCAAGCGAGAAATAAACATCTCTTTCTGCAAAAGCAGCCTTCGTGGCTTCAATGATTTCAATGGCATTTATCATGCGATACCCCTTTCTGACCTGGACATTTTACTGACACTTGAATTCTTCATTCGCAGCAAAAAGATGTGAACCGCAACTGATTTAGCACCTGCCTTATACCCTATCACTTCGTTCACCATTAGAATGAGAAAGAGTCGGGAATATCGGCAAACAGCCGCTCAGCCAAATTTTGCTCGCCAAACTCAATGACAACTGCCCAAACGCATCAGTGTATTCGCGCTCGCAGCTCTCTGATGCAATCACGCTCAGTGCCCTTTTAACAACTTGGCGCATAGCAACTCCCACACTCTAATGAGCGCCCATGCTAACAGCCTCGACGTTACTAACTAAACAACCAGCGCCACGCCAACCCGATACTCTCAGTGCGCGCGCAGCGGCCTGCAATCTCGCCGGAACGTAAATACCGATTACCCGAAAGCTTGTCACAGGGCAGCCAATACGGCGGGCGGAGGTTAGCCCTCTGACATGCAGCACCGATGCGGATAAGTACACACCGAGAAACCGGGCCCTGTGTCAACCATTCACTAGCGCAGAATGAAATTGATCATTTCGCGCCGTAGTTCTTGCACAGGTCTTTGGCGACATAAGCTCCCATCGGGGAGTGAATCAAGTTTTCAGCGGTGTTGCTCACTTTAGATTTATAGGCAGGGTCGGATTTGATTTTTCTCACTTCCGTCTTTGTCGCCTCGTCAATGGTGGGATCCGATGCCATTGCGTTCTCGACATCGCTGTTCATACCAGGGTTCGCGTTATTGCAGACCTGCTCCATCGCAACCAAGACTACAAGGCCCTGCTGCTTTTCATCCTCCGAGCTCGCCAAAGTGCTGCCGGTATAGCCCAGTATGCCCAGACAAAGCGACAAGACAGCCATCCTGATCGGCGACATTACAAACTCCCTATCAATAGAAAAATTCGCCAGCACGTTGCCAGCCATAGCGACCCGCACTTTATATCACCACCCGAATCCACCCGTCAGTCTTGTCCTCATTTACTCTTAGGGGCTGGTGGCGGAGATAGAGCTTTAATGCTGCTAATCACAGTAATCCAGGGCAGCTGAGTCAGAGCGCAGCAGGCTGTACTGATGCAGGCTCAAGAACTCACCGTCCTTAAGCTCGACGTCCCGCAGAGTTCCGTCCAGATGAAACCCGAGCTTGCGAAGCAAGGCACAACTCGCTGCGTTGGCGGGCTCGACATCAGCGTGGATTCGATGAACACCCAAAGCATTGAACGCATAGCGAAACACAGAAGGCAGAACCTCGGTCAATAGCCCTTGGCGCCAGTAGGCAGGCTTGAGCAAATACCCGAGATCTACACGGCGATGCTCATGGCTCCAGTCATTGAAACCGCAGGCACCTATTATTGAGTCGTTTTTAAACTCCGCGATAGCCCACCAAGCCCCCGTTTGTTCGGTAACTATTTCCTCAAACCAGCGCATTTGCACCTCGGTCGCCTCAAGGCTGGAGTACGAAACTCCATAGTGAGCGATGACTTGAGGATCGGACAAGCCAGCATAGACCGCTGGCAAATCTCCCGGCCGGACAGGCCTCAATCTCACCCTTTGAAGCGCGAACTCTGGAAGATTCTCAGACAATTGTGGTTCTCACTTTTTGAGTGCCGAGATCATGCCAGTGTTTGGGACATTACTTCAACGAGGCACCGACGTGGTCTCAGCAACCGATTCAAGAGGTTCGGTGCTGACAATTGAAGAGCAGGAAGGATGAGCATCGAGAAGGCTCGAAAATCTCGCAGACATGAAAAAGCCCAACTCGTGAAAGCTGGGCTTTTTCATTGAATTAAATGGTCGGGACGGAGTGATTCGAACACTCGACCCCTTGCACCCCATCTCCTTTTTAATACTTCTTGAAAGCTTCCGGAATTTTTATGGATTTTTCTGAGCCAGTATTTGCTTGAGCTCCAGCGGTGTTCTGCTCTAAGAGAGTCCAGTAACATCCATCAAGAGCCGACGTTTTTGTGGGGGTAAAAGTATGGGGAGTCCATTTTATGGCCGACATTATCTTCAAAGAACTCTAGGTACTGTCGCTATAGTCGGGAAGAGATGGCCAACGCAACAATCCTAGCTTTTGCGAACGGGCTTACATCATCAACTAGTGAGCTTCGACTTCTGGCCGATAGCTGCCCACAATGAATCGCAGCTATTAGCAATGGAGGGGGATGATCTTCGCGCTTCCTGCTGAGGAGCTACTTTTGATGATTGTAGCTATTTCGTGCGCAAGCAAAATTTTCCGATCAATAACGTTCCTCTGCCCATGGTTCTTGTAGGCCAATTATCGGATACTGCCATTGCGCCAGCACCCATATTTCAAGGTTGAAACGACTCATGGCAAGGAAGAAAGCAAAAAACTCCACAAGTAACGGCATCCTGATCATTTTCGCTTTGGCCTTCGGCGCAGTCGTATCGGTCCCGA
The DNA here is from genome assembly GCF_032582135.1 of Pseudomonas syringae group sp. J309-1. NCBI lineage: Bacteria > Pseudomonadati > Pseudomonadota > Gammaproteobacteria > Pseudomonadales > Pseudomonadaceae > Pseudomonas > Pseudomonas syringae group sp. J309-1. The sequence continues at coordinate 29,029 of NZ_JAWHNU010000005.1, forward strand.
AAAATGCTTGGATCGCCATTGGTGTTATTTCTTGCATTGCAGCGGTTTTTTGGCTGCTGGTTCGTCGCTCAAGGCGGCATGCGGAGCAATTATCAGTGGCCACTTCGGAGACGGAACATCTGCGAGAGCATCAAAGATCAGGCCTCACTTTCTCTATGCGTGAGGTTTCAGGGAGCCATATGGGCACTGAGGAAGCCTCTGATTTTTACACTGTACAGCTTGGCTCAGCATCTTCAAAGTCCTTCAAAATTCCAAATGCGAGCACGCAAAAGCCTGATGTTCGCTGGGTGCCAGCAGGTGAATCTGTCACTATTTCCGGTTTTTCAATTCCCGGTGGCATGTTCTATATAGGCAGCGTGCTAGGTGGCCGACACGATGCCGAAGAACCCTCACTGATAAACCCCAAGCTCCGTATCGCAAAGACACACGTCGATCTAGAAGAACGGCTGATGTCCTATTGGCCCAGTTTTCACTCCATCACGTCAGAGGCTCGCCGTGGATACCTTCAATGGCTGGAGGGCGGTCGTCGTTACCCACTGGCAGACACCGGCTACGTCTTTTTGTATTTCTATGGTCTAGAGCGTCGAGCACTCGTTGACGCAGTGAGTGACCCGGGCGTCAAGGCTGAGCTTCCTTTGATCGTAGGAGAAGTCCAGCGCCTATTGAGTATCTACGGGGAAAATAGGTCGTTCAGGGGATATGTGGAAGGTTTTCTGGATTACCTGAGCAACACCAAGATCGATCCAGACCTATACCTTGGCCCACCTCCCAACGTTGTCGCGTATAGCTACGAGATGCCACTGCCACTGCGCGTAGGTCTGGGGCAATTCGCTTCCAACAAGCGCCCCCTTGATGCCGGTTGGGCATTAGCCTGGGCGCTAGCTGACCCCAACATCAGCAAACGCACGCCCGTGACTCGCTGCAAGGATGTCTTTTCGAGACTGTTCAAGCTTAAGTACACAAGCGCCCATCCTAAGGGTCTTGTCCTGGCGCAGAACAAGACCAAACTTAAAACCAGCTATCGGCCGGCCTCCGCGGTCTTAATGGCCCCCACGCTTAGCTTGGGTGACCTTCCTGATGTTCTGGCCACGTCAGGTACACGAAAAAGCCTGCAGTTGCTGGTTGATCTATGCACTACCGAGCTCGAACCCTACAGCCGATATTTGGGCCGCAACCCTGATAGCGCAGAAGCTCTCGAAGGTCTTTTGCAACTTCCCGTCGCTCTCTGGCCGACGGCAGCCCGTACAGAATTGGACGAGCTTCAATTCAGAATTGGCGACGACCTGATTATCATGAGCTTTGGCGAACTCGCAGGCCGGTTCAAGAGCGCCGGCGCCCTGTCCCGCGACAAAGTACTTGGACTTGCCCGCGCGCTGGAATCGCTTCACATCGGTATTGAACCCGACGTACTGGCTGGCAGTAAGACACCGAAAGCAGAAGATCAAATCGCGCTGTTCGTGACTCAACCAGAAGACGGGTCACTGCGGGCTTCTGCAGCCTACAATGCTGCTTCGGTGACGCTCGACCTTGCTAGTGCTGTGGCTTCTGCCGATGGTGATACCTCCACTGAGGAAGTTACGCTTCTTGCTCAACACATCGACTCCTGGAATCACCTGAGTGTGGCCCATCGCAAACGCCTTAAAGCACACCTGCGAATCCAGATCCAGCAACCACCAACGCTGGCCAGCTTAAAGAAAAAACTCGACCCACTAACGGTCGAAGCCAAACGTACGATTGCCAGCTTCCTGGCCCATCTGGCGCAAGCAGATGGCATCGTCAGCCCATTGGAAGTCAAACTTCTTGAGCGCGTTTACAAGGCCCTGCAGCTGGACAGTCAGTTGCTGTACAGCGATCTCCACGGTGCTGCATCTGGAGCAAATATTGCCTTCGTAAAACTAAAAGCCGGCATTACTCGTTCCGAGCCTGGTACCCCGATCAACTCCACTGCAAATCAAGGGTTCGTGCTTGATCACGAGCGCATTGCAGAACTGCAACGAGAAACCGCAGAGGTCTCCGCCCTCCTTGCCAAAGTCTTCACTGATGACCAGGTTGACGAACCGGAACAGTTGATCGATGTGGCAGAATCAGTGCAAGAATCGAGTGCAGACATTGATGGTCTCGATTTGGAACATTCTGCATTCCTTCGGTTACTGATCTCACGCCCTGAGTGGAGCCGCTCCGAACTTGAAGCTGCTGCCAGCGACATGGAGCTGATGCTCGATGGTGCCCTGGAACAAATTAACGATATGGCTTTTGAACGTTTCGACATGCCCGTTACTGAGGGTGATGACCCTGTCGAGATCAATACAGACATTCTGGAAGAGTTAGCCCTATGAGCACTATCAGAGCAAAGGATCGCGATGCGGTCATCCAGTCGCTACGCGCAGGCGTCGTTCCTCGCGTGGGCCAACACCTGATTCAGGTTGGCCGGGTGGGCGAACTAGATGCACTGATTAAGGACGTCAATCGCTTGGTTGAAAGTGGATCGGCATTTCGAGTCGTCATTGGCGAGTACGGTGCGGGCAAGACGTTCTTTTTGAACCTGGTACGAGCGATTGCCATGGAGCGCAAGCTTGTCACCATGCATGCCGACTTGAACCCAGATCGCAGATTACATGCCACGGGTGGACAAGCACGTTCACTTTACTCCGAGTTGGCTAAAAACATGTCGACGCGCACGAAGCCCGACGGAGGGGCTATGCAAGGCATTGTTGAGAAATTCATCTCTCAGGCCAAAACCGAAGCTAAGGCGGCGGGTACGGAAAGCGAGACTGTTATTCGTGCTCACTTGGCCGAGCTGACCGAGATGGTCAACGGGTATGATTTTGCGGAGGTGATTGCCGCCTATTGCCGAGGTTTCGAAGAAGGCAACGAGCAGCTCAAGGCCGACGCCATCCGTTGGTTGCGTGGAGAGTTCACCACTAAGACTGATGCCCGAGCAGCCTTGGGTGTACGAACCATCATTGATGATGCCTCCGTCTACGATCAGCTCAAGCTCCTGTCGAGATTCGTCAGACTTGCAGGTTTTGGCGGTCTGATGATCTGCCTCGACGAACTGGTCAACCTCTACAAACTGGCCAATACCCAAGCTCGTAATGCCAATTACGAACAGATCCTCCGTATTCTCAACGACTCTCTGCAGGGATCGTCCGAAGGGCTTGGTTTCGTTTTAGGTGGCACTCCTGAGTTTTTGATGGACACTCGTCGGGGGCTATTCAGCTACCCTGCCCTGCAATCTCGATTGGCCGAGAACTCGTTTGCGAAATCAGGATTGGTGGATCTTTCGGGGCCGGTCATTCGCCTGACCAGCCTTACCCCGGAAGACTTCTACGTACTGCTTCAGAAACTTCGTCACGTATACGCTGGCGGAGATGCTGAAAAGTACTTACTGCCTGATGAGGCGCTCCCACTGTTTATGGCGCACTGTAATCAGCGCTTGGGGGAAGCCTACTTCCGTACGCCGCGCACCACGATCACAGCGTTCATCAACCTGCTAGCCATCTTGGAGCAAAACCCAGGCGCCGATTGGCGGACGCTGCTTGGAGCTGTCGAGGTCGCCAGGGACTCAGGCGGCGAAGACGATACTAAAGTAGATGCGGACGATGAACTTGCCACCTTCACACTCTGAGTCATCGGGTTTCGATCAACTTGAGTCCCGAATCCAGAGATGGGTTTGGGCGGAAGGCTGGACTTCCTTGCGCGACGCCCAGGAATGGGCGGTACCTGTTCTGGTGGATGCCGATCAGGATGTCATCATCGCAGCAGCAACAGCGGCAGGCAAAACCGAGGCTGCTTTTCTTCCCATACTCACCAATTTGTTGAATCGTGATGATCCACCCGGTTCGGTGCTGTATATCAGCCCGCTCAAGGCCCTGATCAACGACCAGTGGGACAGGTTAAGCCGTCTTTGTGAGCAGCTTGAGATTCCCGTAGTGGCTTGGCACGGGGACATCTCATCAAGCAAAAAACATCGCTTTTTGAAGTCCCCTGAGGGGGTGCTTCTGATTACTCCTGAATCCCTGGAAGCCCTGTTCGTCAACCGCGGTTCAAGTCTTGGCGGGGTGTTCCAGCACCTGCGTTATATCGTCGTGGATGAGCTGCATGCGTTCATCGGTAGCGAACGAGGCAAGCAACTTCAGTCGCTAATGCACCGGGTAGAACTTGTTTCCGGCCACCGTCTACCTAGAGTCGGGCTCTCAGCCACCCTCGGCGATATGAAGATGGCGTCGGAGTTTTTGCGTCCGGGAAATGCCGATGGCGTTACCGTCATTGAATCAAAAAGCTCTAACCAGACTCTCCAAGTGCAAGTTCGTGGTTACATTCAGCCCCTCATGAGCGAGCTCAAGAACAAGCCCGTAAAGCTGTCTGACCAAGCGGAAAATGAAGACGAGACAGAGAACGAGGCAAGCCCAGACTTCGCGATCGCCGATCATCTTTACAAGGTGTTACGCGGCAGTAACAACCTGATTTTCCCAAACAGCCGATCTCAGGTTGAATGGTACGCAGATCAGCTGCGACGGCGCTGCGAGAAACACGGCGTGCCTAACGAATTCTGGCCTCACCACGGTAGCCTTTCGAAGGACTTACGTGAGCAAGCAGAGCATGCTCTCAAGGCAGGGACTCATGCAGCATCCGCGATTTGCACCACGACGCTTGAGCTCGGCATAGACATCGGCAGCATCAAAACAGTCGTGCAGATTGGTGCCCCACCATCGGTGGCGAGTTTGCGACAACGTCTAGGGCGATCGGGAAGGCGCCCAGGAGAAAAAGCAACGCTGCGCGTTTACTGCAAGGAATCGCCACTCAAAGATGGATCGAGCCTCTCGGATCAACTGCGCCAAGGCTTGGTTCAAACCATTGCCATGGTTCGACTGCTGGCCAAAGGGTGGTTTGAACCTCCCAGGGCTCAGGGCATTCACGCGTCCACCCTCGTTCAACAATGTCTTTCCGTGATTGCCCAGCGCGGCGGTGCGTCTGCTGCCGATCTCTGGAAAAGCATGATTGCTGAGGGAGCATTTCCAAAAGTTGAGAAACCAGATTTTGTGAAGCTGCTCAAGGCGCTCGGAGAACACGAGCTCATTGTTCAGGACAGCTCAGGGTTGCTTCTTCCTGGGACGGTTGGAGAGCGATTGATCAACCACTATGAGTTCTACAGCGCATTCACAAGCGACGAAGAGTTTCGCCTTGTATGCGATGGTAGGGCACTGGGATCTGTGCCGGTAAGCCGTCCACTGACCAAGGATCAGCGCATTATTTTCGGAGGCCGTAGGTGGCAGGTTCGTGATGTTGATCTCCGGGCAAAAGTTATCATCGTTTCCGCAGCACGCGGTGGTGCCCCTCCTCAGTTCGATGGCCTGGGTGCGATGGTGCATGACAACGTACGCCAAGAAATGCGAGCCGTCTTGGCAGACACAATCCCCTGCCCCTTTATTGATCAAGGGGCTCAAGAGCTTCTCGACGAGGCTAGAAAGACATTTGTCTCGCTGGGCCTTGGTAAGCGCTACATAGTTGAGTCGGGCGGTAAGTGTTATCTGATGAGCTGGCTAGGTGATCATGCCAACGATGCACTGCGCTTGTTACTCAATCATGTCGGCCTTTCTTGTGATAACGCAGGCCTTACCATTGAGGTTGACGCCGACATCGGCCGAACCCAAATGGCACTGAAGGAAGTCGGAAGCCTGGATGCTGCTGATCTAGACTCGATACTTTCGGAGGTGGAAAACATGCTGCGCGAAAAGTGGGATTGGGCACTGCCGCAATCCTTGCTGATGAAGTCGTTTGCTTCCATATCGCTCGATATCTCGACCGCAATTCTTTTTGCACGGAGTCATTCTCTGGAAAAATAAGTGGAAGAAACCGCACTGCATTGCGCCGACGCGACTACGCGCGAACACGCTGACATCCCGCCACTGGGCTGGTGATGAGTGATCATTACCAGCCCAGCCTTGCGTAATTCTGAGCCTGTTAACACGGCTCAGAAACCACATGTCGACGACAAGACCTAACGTCGAACTTCAACCTTGTAGAACAAATTTTCTATCATCAGGCGGCGCCGATCGGACATCACGGCCCCTTGAATTTGACTCGCCAGTCGCACATAGAATTTACACTCTCGTTGATTGGCTAAATCAGAGATAGGGCGTGCCGCCTGAAGAAAGTCCTCATACGTGCGAGTGGTGTTTGCCATCAGAGCGGAGAAATTCGGGAGCGCTTCAGCATCTGCCTGTCGTGTTGGCGGCCAGGCCGGTTCAAAGCTCAGTGAGTCCTCCTTCAAGTACACCGTGAGGAACATTTCTGCTTTGCCGGCCTCGTTCGCCCAGCAAGGCGGCAGATCGCCTCCCTTGCCCTTGTTCAGCTTGTTTTGTAGAAACTGAACCTGCCCTTTCAGGTCACTGTTGGTTTTCTGCAACGTCGTCGGATTTGCACCTTGTTTCTCGGCTTGGGCATAAGCTTCAGCGTTCTTCACAATGTCTGAAATCTGCTCCGAAGTCGGAACGCCTTCTTGCCCTAACGCGGTCTTCAACAATTGCTCAGTTGCCTTGAGAGCACCTATGCGTTTGATGACGTCCGTGGGTTGTGCGTCCTTTTCCTGGTCAGGATCGACCACGAGTTTTTTGAGCTGGTCATAGGACATCATTGTTTCAAGGATAAGGCGCTTGGCATCTTCACCCTTGTTTTTGCTACCAGCCTCCTGCAAAGCCTTATCGATAGCGGCTAGCGCAGTCAGCTGTTCATCTTTCTGAGTGAGTAGCACCTTGAGGCGGCCGGCCTCTTCTTTTGCCTTGGAGGCATCGATGAGCTTCGAAATGATCTCGTCTGGATTTTTCACCTTCAGAGAAACCATTCGCGCCTTGAGCTCATCACTCGCAAGCTTGATAGCCTGTTCACGCTCATCGATATTTTGATAGGCGGAAATTTTTTTCGCCATCTCCGTATTCTTATGCGTGAGCTGCCAAACTTTGTACCCCATCAGCAAAAGAAGAATGAAACACAAAATGATCCAAATTTCGGTAAGTGACAGCTGAAACACCTGATCATTTTTAGAACTCATCAGGCAGTTCTCACGTCCGACGCAGGCACATGGTCGAGGGCCAGCGTCGCGTTGGCAATTGACTCGAGTGATGGTCCGAAAGCTTCTTCGCTGGCCGCTAATAAACGTGTTTCAGGATTGCTGATGAGATCAATCTTGCCCATCAGCTCATCCAGCAATCTGGCATTCGCCGCCTCGATGCCGCGGTTGCTCGATTCAACTCTGGCAGCTAGCGCCTTATGCACATCACTGCTGGCCACGACCGCCTCCACCAACGGCATCAACGTCAAGCGTAAATTGTCCGCGAAGACCTCGTTACTCTTAACACCGGAATCGCTGACGGCATTTAGTGCGCCCGTTACTTCCTGAGTTAAACGCTCCACTGTGGTTTCGTCACTCACAACAGTGCGTAATTCTTCAAGCTTTTCGACAATTTTCGCGAATACCTGCTGGTTAGCTTTTATGTCCTCCATGAAATCCTCTCGTTGATCTTCCAACGCGTCCAGATAGCTTTTTTGAATTTGTTCCACTCGATCCATGACGTCACTGCCCTGTGACTTCATCGATTGCGCCAAGCGCTCTTGGCTTTCCACAATAGAACTAACCGCGGCGACTGCCTGCCCGATCGTTTCAGTTTTGGTGTTCAAACTACGGATCGCAGTGCCCACCATCCGAGCGGCAGCCTTGACGTCCAACGCCAATGTAGAGACCCCTTCGTTCAGGGTGTCGGTGGTTCCGGATAGCGTATCAATAGCGGGGTTAAGTTTTTGAGCGAACAGGTTATCCGGGAACAGAGTCTGATCGAGCCGCTCCTGTGCTTTTTTACCGAAGTCGAGTGCATGCGATTCCATGCGATCGAGTGTCTGAGAGCTCTTCTCAGAAAGCCCGTTGATGGTGGTCAGTAAATCCGTACTGGCGTCATTGGCTTGTTTAAGGATGCGTTCGAAAGCTTCATTGCTTTGACGGGTAGCGCTGGCGAAAAACGCATCCATAGCATTGGTGCTGTGCTGAGAGATCGTGGTGATTTGTTCATGGACGCTCTGCACTGCTTCCTTGGAAGCAGCCATAACTTGATCCCTGAACACCTCCAGCTGCTGGCTGGCAGCGTCAAAAGCCATAGTCAGGTTTTCAGCCGACTGAACAGCACGCTCCTCAACGCTCCTGACCGCGTCGTTTGTATCAACTTTGAAGCCTGTATGTAGCACCCTGGCTAGCATTCCTATGGCTGTGCTCACCATCGCGGCGCCAAACCGAACGGCCATTCCATTGAGATCTTCACCAATGGAGTTAATGTCGAGCAGACAGATGATGATGCTGCCGACAGTGAATAAGAACCCGAGGTAGTACACCGAGTCCGCAAATTTTGCGAGGGTGAGCTGGACGTTCCACTTCTCCCGTACGCGGTAACCTACAAACCAATAACAACACATCACAAGCAATGGAAGCACAAAGCCGAGCCAGAAAGGCTCGTTGAGTAGGAGGCTGGTTACGGCCAAAGTAGCCTTGAGTATTACCGCCGCAATGAAGTAGGTTTGCACCCGGCGCACGTGCTTGTTGAAGTCCAATTACAGCCCCTCCATTGCAGTAATTCCCTCAACCGAAGCCCCGTTGGCCTCGAAATATTGAGCCCAGAAATTGCCAAGATCGTTGGTTTGTGGCGTTTTTTGCTCATTTGCCAGTAAATTAATGGTCACGATGGCTCCGCTTAACCCTGGTGCTTGGGCGTTGCGACCATATGATGATTTGGCAAACTCCGCGTAGTTATGTCGCTTAATTTTGTACATTGAGAAATCGGGCATGTTGGCCAACATGTCTGAGTAAATGACGAGCTTGCGGTCACCTTTCACGTTGGCATGATCAAACCCGTTGATGCCTACCAGTTGGAGCATCTGGAAAATGGGTGACAGTTTGCTGTGCTCGTCGAGGGGGATATGGCGCACAACGGAATCGAGCGGTTTGGCAAATTTTTCATTGAAATCCCTATCAACAAACTTCTTGGTCGCTGTAAGTTGACTGCGATCACCCCACTGACCAGGATTGCAGCGTTCAAAAATGGGCTTTTCGTTTTGCTCAAATTTTTCCCCAAGCAAAAACACGGAAAGCAGGTGCCCCTCAGGCACCTCGTTCAACACCATCGTCTTGAGCCGCTGGGACAAAGCTGCCTTTTGGGTGAAGGGGAACGGCGAGGTGTTATCAATTAGCACGACGTATTGGCCTTTAGGGCCGTTACTGGGACAAAGAGTCTCCTTGTCCAAGGTTTCGTGGTTCATTTTGTAGTACCCAATCCCACCGAGCACCAAGGCGACTGCAACCCCAATCACGCCGCCCCAAATCCATTTCCCGGTATCACTTTCACGCTTGGCATAAACCGACATCACAAATCCCCTTATACCAAGTCCTGAAGCGGCTGAAGCTGGTTGTATTGCTGATTGAACGAGGATTGGATTCTCGCCCGGATCGGCTCAACCTCAGCGACCAATTCGCGCAAAAGCTGTTCCTGTGCACCCAGTCGCAACTCATCCTTTTGGACACTGAAATCCGGCATATCCAGGGGACCAAATGTCACTGGATGGTCGAAATAATCGGGTGGTGGAGCGTCCGTAGGACGCGCCATCATGTTTTCGTTCTGGTAATAGCGCGTCAGGCTCTGCAGCGTTTCATCAGCCATGACCAGCGTTTCGGATACCTGTTTTTTCACGATCGACTTCTGGTTCATATTGAACTTGAAAGCTTTGATCGAATTTTCAGCTGCCTGCACACCGCTATCGATTTTTAGTAGCACTTGCGCCTTCTCGACTTCCAGCCTATCTCGCAAGCTTTCGATCAGCTCAATGTAGCAGCGGTGAGCTTCCGCATATTGACTCCATACTCCTGCATATCCGGGATAGCGATCCGTGAAGTTGTATCCCTCCCAAACGCCGATACAGCCAAACGCGATGGTCCCGAAGAACAGAATCAACGACTCGAAATCCTGAATGGGGAATATGCCTGCGAGAAAGCTTTGCCAGACCAGAGGAAAGGCGTTTTGACTTCCGCCTTCATCCACGGTCAGCACATAACGGAAATAGGAGATCAACACCCCCAATCCAATCATGACGGCTACTGCCAAAGCGAAAGAGATCCAGCCCCAAAACTGGCGTGTTACCCTGACGTGGTTCTTGTTTCTGAAACCAAGCCCTGCGAGAAAACACGCAAGTACGTTGAAAAACGACAACATGAAGGCCATCGTAAAACCGCTGAGCAAACCACCTTCCAGTCCTGAGCCGAAGAACGTGGCATTTAGCGCGCCTTCTAGGACGCAACAGCCAAGCACGACCATCAGCTTGAAAAATTGGCTACCACCAGTGGGGCATTTTGCAGGGATGCTGGGCAGACGGTTTTCGCTACGAAAATCGCTGAGGATCTGAAATTTTGTTTTTGTGTCAGCTGCGAAATCCTTCATACGCCCGCCTTCACGAGTGAGGTGATGATCGGACGTACGAACAAACTCGTTCCCTAACTCGATGGCGCGGTTCATATCCAGCGTAATGTCGATCGAGTCCAGGCGATTCTGAATTTGCTTAACACGCTGCTCGCCATACTTCACCGTTTGCTCTCGCATCCGGCCAAGCTCCGCACGGACGGCGTGCTCGGCAGCGGTTAATTGCGTATCGCCGCTCCTCGGGATGCCTTTCGCGCCGTGTTCTCTAGCGATTTTTTGAATATCCAGCTTTTTTTTGAGCTTCTCAGGGTCGATCTTCGGGATGAGCGGTTCGCTATGCTCTGTTTCCTGGCTCGAAAAAAGGGCAGCAATGAAAGCAAAGAATCTTTTGAAAAAATGCATTGAAGACATCCATGCGCTTTATTAATCAATGACTTATGACATTCATATGCGCAAGCGTGCTACGCAGCATAAATTGCCGTTTTTATCGTTCAGGAGGGTGAGTTCAGGAAGAATCGTCGTCCGTAACGTGCAGCCGTGTCAAATAGCCATCAAGGCGGCGAAATGATGACTGCACCACTGCTCCATAGCAAGCAGGAACGAGTAGTTTGCGGACTAACGGACGGGCTAATAGCCGGCTGCTAGTCAAAGCAAGAGTTTTTACTCGGCTGGTGGCCCATCTAGGTTGGATCATCCGCGCAGAACTAGAAGGGTCCGAACTATTCGCCAAGCAGCCTCAACTTGTAGGCCGCTGCCACGCCTTTGAAGCCAGATTGTTTATGATGGACTACGACCTACGCAGTCTAGTCCCCCGGCGGCTATACGATCCCAGTGCCGCCCAAGCCTAACTACCGGGTATGCAGGGTGACCCGAGCGACCTGAGATAAACAAGCTGATGGTTGACCTGTATGTAGTTCTCAATCAGCTAGAAAATAGCCTTAAACACTCAAAAACGTTAGGACCTGAAGAGAAAGACCAAACAGCATTGGTAAAGAGACCACGCGTGAGCGTCAAAGCCTACGCCCGCCCACGCGGAAGCCGTGAGGATTCCACCCAGAGCCGGTGGTTTTGTGGGGGGTAAAAACGGCCAGAAATAAAAAAGGGTCGCGAGATAGCATCTCGCAACCTTTTGATTTATATGGTCGGGACGGAGTGATTCGAACACTCGACCCCTTGCACCCCATCTCCTTTTTCATACTTCTTGAAAGACTCCAAAATTTTACTCTGGATTTTTATAAGCTAGTATTTACTTGAGCTCCAAGGATGTTCTGCTCTACGAGAGTCCAGTAACGTCCATCAAGAGCCGACGTTTTTGTGGGGGTAAAAGTAGGGGGTGTCCGTTTCATGGCCAAAATCACCATCAAAGAACTCGAGTCGCTGACCGCCAACGATGTCGGCAAAATCCTCAGGGAGGACGGCAATCTGGCCGGTCGAATCACAGTCCGCAAGGATGGTGTGTCGGTTAGCTTTTTCTATCGGTATCGGTGGGGCGACCAGAACAAAGAGTACTCCTGCGGAACCTGGCGGCGCAAAACCCTGACGGGCATTCGCAAGGCCCGCAACTAGGCCAGAGCGCTCCTCGACGTGCAGATCAATCCCAACTAGCAAAAGAAAACCGCCAAGGCACAGGCATACGACCCAGCTAAAGTAGAGGCAGAACATGCAATAACGACGAAGGTGCAAACGCTGACCGTCCAGGATCTGGCCAGCGCCTGGCTGTTGGATGGCGTCGCGTGCAAAGACCGCAATGCCGAGTCGCAGCGCCGTTTTAACAAGGGCCTATTCCCGGCACTTGGCAGTACCGCGGTGAACAATGTTTCCGAACAACACCCGTTGGGTACTGACTAAAAATTGCTGCTGCAACTCGACCGTTGGCGGCATCCTCAGACTGCTTTTATCTATTGACAACAGGCAATCCAAACACTTTTACTGAGCCAATCTTAGCCTTCTCCGACCTAATGAACACTTTTTTCGATACTGAGCAGGAAGTGGATTAAGTGCCAGATACATACCTGAGTGAATGATCTAGAGGTCTCTATTGAGCGTTACCTATCTACGTACAACGCCAACCTTCGACATTTTCGCTGGTATCGAAATGGCGAGGACATTGGGGAGTGTAGGTCGAGCAACTGAAGCGATGACTCGAAAATCATGATCGTTATTTGTAAATACATCACACCAGTTTCCCGCTGCCCACTAGCATCGCCCCCCAGAGCAAGGCGGGATAATGCCAACGTGGAGCTACTCATTTTTCAGGTCCAGGAGAAAATGGTAGATATGGACTGAGCTCCGCGTATCAATCATCTTCACCTCTTTCAAAATCTTCAAATGCGGCTTATCTTCAGGCGCGACCCTCTCTAGGGGAACTTTGTTTTTTCCTGAGAAACCTATGTAGCGATGCTTAACGACTTTTTCTTCGTACCAATTGCAAAGCTCATCAAACCTGGAAGCAACCGAGTACACCACCACGCACAACACGGAGGCGCCGACAGTGTTATACCCCGCCAATTTGTCCAGATGCTCGATGACGCTGCCCGTGTTCTTCCTCCCCAAGCGAAATGCTTCAAGAATCGAAAGCGTGCCATGACGACCTGATAAGACGGCATCAACCTCACCTACTCCACCCCGGGATCCTGAAGCGCCCATTCGGGACTGATCCGTCACGCTCCATTCGTAACGGTTAACCCTGCTATGCCAGATCTCAACCAACCAGTCGTTTATCATGTTTTCTTCATCGAGCGGCATGACTTGCTTTCCGCCGTGCTTACGACGTCTCAGGTTGTTCTTTCTCTTGAGTAGACTCTCGCAAACCTGCCTGACATCGCTAAGGACGGTCTCTGCAATCTCGTCGGTGTTCCACTCGTTGGGCGAGCGCGGTAAAAATGCCAATTTCCTGCTGACCGCATCGTCGACGGCAGTCGACAGTTCATCTATATCCAGCCAACTACCCAGCAGCTCTCGCCCGGTTTTCATGGTCGACTCATCAAGCAGCCCTGGGGCATCGCCATGGATGCTCTTCAAAAAGTCGAAGTATTGTCCAACAGGCAGGCTCCCTGCGCACCGTTGCAGGTAGTCTCGATGCACTTTGGCAATTTCGGGTGACGCCCGTTGAAAATCAGGAAGCTGGTTCCAGTAGTACTGATAGGCCGAAGAATCCTCAGCCTCGGACAAAACGCCGAGCACAACCGTAAGATCAACAACCGACAGTTCAGGAAACTTTAACGCTTTGTAATCGGCGTACCAATCCTGATACAGCCTCTGGAATTCTGATCTTCGACCGCCTCCAGCTGACTTGATATTACCTAGGCTGGCCTTGAGTTTCCCAATCAGGTATTCGAGTTGTCGGCGCTCTTTATAAAGCCTCGTAAAGTCGCTCACCGCCTTATCAGGGTCCACATCGATCAAAACATGAGCGATGAGATAACGCTTGAAGTACTCGAACTCGTTTTTCCTGACGCGCAATGCATCCTTCTCAGTTTCAGCCTGCTCATCAACTTCAATCCTGCACTTCGCAAGGGCGTTGATCTTGTCCTGACCGACTTGATCGACAGTGTCGAAAATCTCTTTCAACCTGAACAAGTCCGACAATATCCTGAAGCTCTGCCTGTGCTGCGTGCGCGCGTTCTCAAGCCCATAGTCCGCTAAGTACTTAGCGATTTGGGGAAGACCATTGTTGGCCGCTAGGATGGACATGGCACGAATCTCAGGCGTCCAGAAAAGCTCCTCATCCCTTATATGCCAAGTAGTCAGTATGCCGTGGACCTGTGTTCTCCTCTGCTCCGACACCGTTTCGCTATACAGCCTGAGCAGGCAACCCAATGCACAGGGCTCTTCCTTCAGGATATGGAGGAGATGGTTGAATTTCTCGTCATCGAAGTCATTCGCGGCACGGGCAACCGCCAACCAAAGCCTGACGGGGGTGTATTCGGACTGTTCGTTAAAGACGGAGAACATCCCCGAAAGGCATTGGGGGTCAAAGCCAAAACGTTCCACCAGAAGTAGCAGTGCGTCCGTAGCCTGATCCCGAATGCCTTTTTCGTTATCCCGGGTTAAAATCTGCAACAGCACGCGGGTGTGTATCCGGGCAGCACCGACCAGTTTTCGACGATCAGAAGAATCTTCTACAGCTATAACAGGCTCGTAGGTCTCCATCACGTGAAGAAATCGACCGAACAATCCAGGAGAACTGGTTTTGCTCAACAACCACCAACCCAGCTCATCAAATACCAAAGGTTCATCGCCGCCCGAACCATTCTCCCCCGTTTTTTCCTCAAGTACCTTGAGGTAGTCGTGGATCAAGTAGTTTCCCGCAGCCTGAATCCTCTGCCGCGCCCCCTTGTCGCGAACAAAAGTTGGGGGGGCCATCCCCTCCAGGCACCAGGATAAAAACACCCACTCGCCCAGAGGGGTCTCGCCTAGACGATAGTTGCGAGTACGACCGCGCTTCATCACGATAGCTGCGGTGGATGAGGCTCTGTCCCCCAGGAGAAAACCTCCGTTGTCATCAACGTAAGGCATTTCCTCCAGCACCGTTTTCAGCTTTTCAACGAGCGAGCCCGAAAAAGTGTGGCGGCTGGGTGATCGAACGAATTCTTTTTCCACCAACCACACGACCAAATCATGAATGTTGCAAATAGCCTCTGGGGCGGATTCACTCACCCCAGATGAATGAACGATAGAATAGATATGTAACGCCTGATCCATCAGCACACCCTTCCAGATGTGTGAATAATCGACAGCATCGGACAGGTTCAGAAGGATGCGCGATGCTTCCTTGTAGACTTTAATAAACCCTAGGTGGCTTGTGCCGAGCTCGGACAGCAGGAAACAGGAATACTTGGTGAGGTTCACCTCAACCAGCAGGTATCTCGCCATTCGGGGCGACTGATCGATCAGTGATACAAGCTGCTGAGTGCGTAGAAAAGACGAATGTGAGCTATGCGATAACCGTTCGTTTTTCACTATGGCCAGAACCATATGGAAAAGATAGCCATAGTCCGAGTATCTGCCTCTTTGCGCATCCACCCACCAATCCATCATATCCAGCTCATCGACCGGCGCTCGACGTGCCAAATCGTCCAGGATCCAGTTCAATTGCCTGATATCAAGCTCGCTGCAGTACGCCCGAACGACATTCCCCTTCGTCTCTGGAACAACATCACCTTTCGGTGTTGCTGTGAACGACATTGGAGGCCCAGCGTCATAGACAAGGATGTCGAGCCTGTTGCTTGCCAGTGCGACATCGATAGCACAGTCCTGCCAGGAATCCCGAAGTGAATCATCCGCCAGGATAAATTCCAGTATGACGTCAAGAAATTCCTCCTGTTCTTGGCAACCGCGAGGAAAGATGTCAAAAACAAAGGAGTGCCCAGATGAAATGGCCATCTTGACCATCCAGTTAAAGAATACACACTGGGAATCCCCTGGCCGGCCCCGCATCGCTTTCCAGAGTGCTCTGCCAACACCGGCAATATCGTCCATCGTTACCGAGACGCTTATACCGTCCCCCATCGGCTCCAGATGGTCAGCCAGCATAAGTAGGTGCGAAACATCCTCCTTACTCCGCACGATCCTTACATGCGGCTGAACGAGACCATCTCCCCGGCGGATTCGGTCCAGGAACGCTAGTGCTTCGAGTTGACTCCTGAGTTTGTCAGGCATGTCCTCTTCGGGGCTGACCAGACGGACCATCTCTAATAGCCCCGCAGAGAACGTAATGACTCGCAGTTTCAGCAGCTCGTCAAGCGAGACGCTTATGGACAGCGATTCATGTCCGCCATCGTACGTCGGCCACGGCAGTTTGCTCTCCAACAATCCACGCACTACCTCTCTGGTGAGCGCCAAAGGGTAGATGTCGGCACGAAACAGTAAACTGGCTAGTATTTGATGATACGAAGCATCTCTGAGGGGGTTATCAGGAGGCAGGTTTTGATTATAGAACTGTAGTTTTTTCTCCAGATCCTCAACAAGCTTATGGACACTCATCAATGCTACTCAAGTCAATAATCTGGAACCGCACACTTCGATAGGTGAGCGCGTATCAGGCAGTGAAGCCACTCAATCCGTTCGCTTAAGGCTTAAACGGATGAGACAGCAAGTATCTTTCAGCGTGTATCGAAAAGATGCAAGAAAAGACGGAGGGTTACTTAAACCCCACTGAAGACTAGGGTAAAAACGGCAGCGCAAGGCCGTACGGCAGCCCAAAAGCCTGTGAGCGGCATCAAAAAATGCCCCAAGGCTCTAACCGCTAGCTGTGAACTGTCCAATTGCTAGGCCATGGGGGGCAATGTATCGGTTTTTCATTCAGAAATCAGCCGCTCTGGCATGATCTAGGACGCGCTTTGCTCCATCCTCGCCCTTGGTGTCACTAGCTTCCCCATCTGCTCAAGCTCATCGTTGTGAGTGGCTGTAGCTGCTCAACGCCTCTGAATAAGGTCTTTGGTGTAACTGTGCTATGCGCTGATCTAGCGCTCGCATTTGATCGCATTGAAATCAGAGCTCTTGGAAGATATCTCGCGAAGCGCTATGTTAGTGGCGTTTTGATAATCGATCCTCCGCCGTGGGGCTGGGCGATACAGGGAGTTTGAATGAGCATCAAGGTACGCGTCCTGCAAGCCAACCATGGTGACTGCATCCTCGTCACGCATGAAGGTCCTGATGGTGTGTTTAACCTGCTGATCGATGGTGGAAATTCGGCCACTTTCAAGCGGGGAGCACCAGCGAGGCACAAGGGAGCCCTTTGCGTCGTTCTTGACGAATTGAAAACGAAGGGCCAATGCATTGATTTGGCTATCCTGACCCATATTGACGACGATCATATTGGCGGATTCTTGAGAGCATTCAAGGCGCCGGGTTATCTGAGCGAGATGGTCAAATCCATATGGTTCAATTCCTCAAAGCTGATCACTGACTACTTCAACACACCAGATATCCCCGCGAACAATGTTCGCCTAGGCATGAACTCGCCTGATACCAGTGTGCAGCAAGGCAAGTCGCTTGAGGCCGTGTTGAAGGAAGTTGGTTGCAAGCGTGCACCATTGATTCGGGCTGGTCAGACGATCAAAAGCGGCCCTTTCACTTTCGATGTGCTTTCTCCTGATGAGGCTGCCCTTAAGAGACTTCTGTGCATCTGGCCGGAGGAAAAGAGCCCAGCTGAGACATCCGTTGCGACCGACTACCAATTGAGTTTCGAAGAGATACTGGCAAAAGATTCATTTGAGTCGGACACGTCTATCGCCAATGGAAGTTCCATCGCATTCATTCTTAGAGCCGACGACGCTACTATGCTTTTTCTGGGCGACGCTCATGATGGAGTGGTGGTTTCGGAGTTACACGCTTTAGGCTACAGCCCCGAATGCAAACTACCCGTAGACCTAGTCAAGGTTTCACATCACGGGAGCCAGTACAATACAAGCCGAGTTTTTCTAGAGTTGATAGAGAGTACTCGATTCATCATCTCTACTAACGGTGCGATCCACGGACTCCCAAATAAGAGAGCTGTCGCCAGGATTCTAGCAGCAACCAATGCGACAATATATTTCAATTACGAAAAAATCATTAGAGAACTGCACCTGCCCGAAGAAAAAAACTCCTATCTTGGGCGTCTAGTGGGACTCAATCAAGAGTTTATTTTTTAATGACTACTGATGAGTCGATTATTTCGTATGCAGTAAAGGTTAATAGCGGTAGCGGAGTGCTAGTGAGCGCCCTGTCACCAGCTTTCAGTTATGTCCTGACAGCACACCACGTTATCGGTGATCCAATTGTTGTAAATCGCAACGGTCAGGAATTAAACATTATTGGTGTTCCCTATCGTCATCCAGACTATGACTGTTCGATTATAAAAGTCGAGTATCAGCCTGATATTTCACAACATATATGGCGAGGAGAGCTAGACGCCGGATCTAGGATCTCGTACGTAGGCTATCCTAGGTCGAACGTTGGCTCGGATAGGCCGTACAAGATTTATACAGGTACATCTAACGATCAAGCTCATCAGCTTATTGTCTGCAATTTGGACAACAGCCCGAGCCAGGAATTCATCGAAGGTATGTCAGGCGGTGGTGTCTACTGCTTCCGAGGAGGCCATCCATTTCTGTGGGGGATAGAAGCCCGGATGGATGACGAAGATGCCGACGCGCGTTACGGTCGAATTCGATGCCATTCCATGGAGTGTTTCGATCAGATTATAGAAGCCAATCAGCTAGCGAAGATGGCTCCTTTTTACATGCGATGCTTCTCTAATTTAAAGAGCGATATTTTTCACTTTAACGCTGCAAACCCGGGGAACGTTGAGAAGCTGAGGCTGAAACTTGGTCAACTGGCCGAGTGGTTAATAGAGCAGAATATGCCAGCGCCTCATGACTTGATGGTACGGTATAAACGAGAGTTGCTGCTAGGTGATAAAGAGCCTGATTCGACAGTATTGGATAGAGATCTTTGGGTCGCTTACCTGGAGTTCGCGGTAGTTTGTTCAATACTTGATGCTGTTGACGTGATCGATGAGACTTATCTAGAATCGCTGGATCGTAGGCGCCGCTTCATGTACTCCTGTAGCGATGACAATTGGTTGTGGAAATTATCAGATCTAATTAAGTCCGCCAGAGAAATGCTGGATGCCAACGGTGCTATTCTCGTAAATAGCCCACAGGAAAACGCCGCGGATTTGCCTGGTGCCGAAGATATCCAGGACGTACTCGATGATATTGCTTCTTCACCGAATTTCAGAGCGATGACTCGAATCGACAGCGCCCACGGCGACATTGTAAAAACTTATTCTTTCGCGCATCTGAAAGGTTTGCGTAATAAACTCGTGCTGGACAATCACCGAGAATATGGAAGGTCTTCGTCCGGCCAACAGCTGGCGATATTCAAGGAGTATTATGATCGCGCTATCAAAGAAGGATCATGATCTCGATTTTTTAACCTCTGAATTTGAGGGTTTGAGATTCGAGCTGTTTTCCGCTGATGAACTGAGCTTCATAAATTGCATAGTCTGCTGGTTTGACTCCCCTCAGGAACTGGTTGCGAAGTGGAAGGCGCTCCAGAGCATAATTTCTGTTAGGTTCAAGCCTGAAGCCCGCTTCTCTAAGTGGAACATATATCTGGTAATGCTGTGCCCAGATTTGGTAGATATTCGAGACAAATATGTCATTGAGAATGATCGTTACGCTGCGAGGAAAATAGTCCTAGATGGGCTAGGAAAACAGCTAACCACTGAGGAAGTCGAGACCAAAGTCAATATAGAGTTGCTTGGCGCAGATCTCGAATTGCGGAAAAGCACCCCATCTCCAATTTCAAACATCAAACTTGCCATCGCGCCGCTGATCAAAAATGCGCCTATTGACTCGACAAGCAAGTCGAAGGATAAAAGAGGCGAGATCTTGAGTAAACTAGTCGAGTACTATAAGCAAAATGAAAATAAAGAAAGTTGAAATTGAAGGCTTTCGTGCCTATAAATTCAGAAAGGATGGAATTTTCGACTTTACCCTCGATGACGACACTCCCTCAAATTTTGTCGCGCTGTATGCCCCCAATGGATTTGGGAAAAGCTCTTTTTACGATGCAGTGGAATGGGCATTTACAGCAAACTTGGAAAGATACACAGCAGAGCATAATAAGAAAAATAATCATAGTGCCGCCCGGGGGACCAAGCAAGATCAAGTTCCGTTGAAAATCCTCCGCAATAAGGATGTGCCAGATCATATTATCACTCGGGTGGAGGTAATCACCACGCGTGGGGATTTTCCAAGGTCGCTTCCGAAATTGAGATCCAACTCCATGGATCTGAATCTGGGACCAACCAAGAATAAAAATGGAAAAGAAGGGAAGGGTTTTGAGAAAATCATTCTCTCGCAAGATGCTATTGATCGTTTTCTGAGAGAGGCAAAGCCGCAAGAGCGATATCAGCTCTTTATGCAGCATTTCGGTGGCGAGGCCGAGGCGCTGCGCACGGAGATCACGGCGATTCTCACCGAAAACAAGATGACCTTGGACAGTCTTCGAAAGCAGAAATCGGATGTCAAAAAACGCCTTAAAGCTCAAGTCGACCCAACGATCTTTGAGAAGTTCAATTCTTTAGCGGAAAGTTTGAACCATGAGGGTGAATCGATCTCGCTTGTCACTGAAGCTTTCGACTCAAGCGCGGAATACAAGCTCGTTAGCTCGATCATTGAACGCAAACACGCTTTGTCGTCCAGCTGTGCGGTAGAGCGACAAAGGGAAAGGTCATTATTAGAGCAAGCATCCCGCCTGGAAGAGTTTCAGCTCAATCTAGATGTAATTACTGAGCAAAGCTCCAGGTTTACCTTTCTGACCAAGGGCGCTACTGATTCTCAGCATTATCAGGCTCTTTCTGCCGCCTATGATAAAACCCAGAAAGATTGGCAACAATACACTGCGCAGTTGACAGAGCTGGACGCTATTGAAAAGTTCATTCCTGGCTTTCTCACCGACGAATCGGAGTCAAAAAAGGCGACTAGTGAGCGAGAAGCATTAATTAATGAGAAGGCCGATATTTCTTTAAGTTTAAATGCAGCCCAGTCTAGTGTTAAACAGTGCCAAGATGCTCTGACTGCGACTGATCAGCGTGCATTAGCCCTGCGTTCAATGATAGCTGGTAGTTCAGCGATTTATTCAGAAATTTCAATGCATAAGGATGGTTTGCTGGCGCTGAAATCTCAACTCCAGAAAAAACATGATTCCATTAAGATAGACAAAGGAGAGCGGGAGCGTATTACATTAAATCTGAATAAATTGTCGGCGCTTCCCGTCACTTCAGAATCGTTAAAAGGGCCGGACGGCATTCTTTTTGAGCTACCGCCCTCCCGCATTCAAGAAGTTTATTCTGCTCAGCAGGAACTGGAGTTACTGCAGAAGCACGATTTTGCAATCAGAACCACTCAGTCGGCGCTTACACGGCAGAAGCAAGCAATAGAACTGTTGGTTTCGCATGGTCTGACTTACCTCACTAGCTGGCCTAGCGATAACTGTCCTTTATGCCGAGCAAATCACCCCTCTTCAGACGCCCTCACATCTGCGATCAGGAATAATGATCTCCTGACTGAAGCGGAAAGGCAGAATGCGATTCAGTTAGAGCAGATCGCAGCGCGTATAATCTCACTTAAATACCTCGTCGATTCAGCTTTGACCGAAGCCAAGGATCGACTTGACAAGAAAATTATTGGTATAAAAACTCAACTTAACCAGCTATCCTCACGAATCCATTCCGTTGAACAGGAATGCCATTCACTTGCCACAATAATCAGTACCACCGAACAAAATATTGCAGCACTGCAGCTCAGAGTTTGGAGCTTAGACTCCAACGAATTACACACGCGTATCGATGCGGAGTTAGCCAGTCTTTCTCATACGAGCACTTCACAACGAGAGCAGCTTAGTCTGGCCAATAAACGTCTTACTGATGTGCAGGCTCAGATGGTTAAAATCAGTAATCGTATAGAAGCGCTGCACCTACTTTTGGCGGGCATCACCGCAAAGGAACAAAACAAGACAATTGTAGCGTTTGCATCGAAAGAGGCGGTACGGGACTTCGTTCACCTTCAGGGACATTGCTTCCAGAAACGGGCCAATCTCGAACGCTCTGCCCATGAGAGCTCAACTCAAATGGAGGCTTTGTCTGCGCAATGTCATGAGCTACACAAGACCATGCTCGAAGACGGGAACTGGATTGATTTCCAGTTGCTAATCGCTCAGAAAGCTGATGTGTCCAGAACTATCAGCGATGCAACGTTCGTTGTGGACTCTTTCTTAGGTAGCCTCAGCAGACTGTTAGGGGAAGATATTGAGCCTAACCCAACTTTCATCAAGTCCAAAATTGAAATGGCAATTCAAGCCGCGGCTAAACAATCCGCTTATTTAGGGACGAAGATCGACAGACTTGAGCTACTGACAGTCCAGTTAGCAGCATTTAAACCTTATCTGGAAAGCCTGGTATTGCGTGAAAGGCTTGCTGAGATTGATAAAAAAATCCTAGAACACCAGCTAGTCGATTCGAAACTGTCAGCTGATCGTGAACTGGTCTTCGCGGAACTTCGGGAACGTATCGGATCTTTCTTTTTTTCTGATCTTATCAACGCCATATACAGTAAAATTGACCCTCACCCCTCTTTCAAAGAAGTTGATTTTATTCCCGATTTCGATAGTGCTCAGCCAGGGCTCAATATCGTGATAAAGGATGATTTCGGTGGTGTGATCTCGCCAATACTGTATTTCAGTGCCGCACAACTCAATATTCTAAGCCTCAGCGTTTTTCTGGCCAACGCTCTGCACGCCAAAGACGACAAGGGCAATTCGCTTGACGCCATTCTGATTGATGATCCTATTCAATCGATGGATTCAATTAACGTGCTCGCGGTAATCGATCTACTTAGAAATATTTCGCTACGTTTCGACAAGCAAATTATAATCTCAACTCACGACGAAAACTTCTTTGATTTGCTTAAATTGAAAATCCCAACCGAAGTATTTGGCTCCAAGTTCCTGCAGCTCGAAAGCTTTGGTGTCGTCAGTCAGATGCAGAGCGCCCGTGATTTCGTTGCAGGATTGCCAAGATCCGCTATAACAGATGATGGCACTCACGACGAATAGCTCCGGCTTGATACCAGGGGTGTTCACGCCGACGCTGAATTGACCCACGTGCCGAGGCAAGACTGCCCCATCTCCAAACCTTCAAAAATCCAGCACAGACAAGGATTCGCGAGGAGTCAGACTGGGTCAGTGAAATCTCAGCAACTGGGGCAATTCGGCGTAGGCGCCAACAATCTATGTCGAGGATGTGATGGAGGGTAAAGAAAACATCTACCAATTGATAAAGCCGGAAACTCAAGCCACCATAACTGCACCTGGTTCAGCATTACTGTACTTAAATACGTCGTCAAAGAACGCTAATCCAGCATGAGTCAGTACCAGATTGCCTTTTGCGTTCCTGTAGGCGATCCCACGCTGCTCGAGATTTTTTCTAACTGCAGATGCAAGAGCCTCCCCTTTCATGTTGCTGGCAGACATGACATCTTGTTTGTCTTCTCCCTTCCCGATCTCCTCCATGATCCCATCAGACACACCAGCTTCCCCGTCGCGCAGAATATCAAGTTGGTACCCCTGTTCATGCAGTCCACGAGCAAGGATCAGCAGCAGAACCTGTATTTTCCTGACCACCTCGCTGTACTCCTCATCGCGCTCGACTGAACGGATGTAGATAAAGCCATTCCGCATCATCAACTCAAACCCGATGTTCAAGTACAAGGGCTTGTAGCTCTGATCGTAGTTATTGAGCATCTCTTCGAAGAGCGGGTTGGGTTTTATTTCACCATTCTCGTAGGTGTCTTTGTTGATCACCTTCCCCGACATCAACTCTTTGTAGATGGCTTGGCTAAGCTGTTGTCTCACTGCCCTGCTCCTCGATCCTCAGTTTGTAATAGGTCAACTTCTGCCTGTCGTCCTCAATCACCCCTAACTGGAATCGGGGGGTTAGCACAATGTCCTCTCGGTGCTTTAGCCAAGACACGCCTTCCACTAGGTCAGCAATTTCGTAGTCGCTGATCTGCTGGGCCAGATGTGCGTGAATCGACGCATGGGCGTCAGGCCCGACCTGAACAGGCCACTCATCTATCAGCCTTCCAATTAGTTTTCGGCGCACGTCTGAAGCACGCCTGGCTTTGAGCACGTCCTCTCCAACCGGATCAACAGACGTTGTTGTTACTCGGGTATTTTTGAGTGAATCCAGGCTACTCCGCAGATGCTCCTGAAGGTGAAGCCAATGATCTACGTTATGCCATTCAATCTTGCTATCGGCTCTCTGCCTCTTCATGCCTTTGAAGGTAGAGAAACGCTCCAGTACCTCATGATCTTTAGGGATGAGGTTGCCCCTTAGTTTCCCGTCATGGAGCTCCCGACAGGCAACTAGTAGATCGTTGAAAACACTCTCAACCTGGTCGTACTCACGACGCTGACGTTCATTCTGATGCACGTAGCGCTGCAGAGACTTGCTGATGACTTCCACGTCGTAGCGATAGGAGCGAATGGATGCCACTGCATAGAGAACCTGCTGACCCAATTTTGGCAACTTGGCATCGCGGAACATCTCGGATATCCGCAGCAAGGCAGTGAGTGCCGGCAGGCCTTTCTTCAGAGGTTCCCTCTCGTTGAGGAACTGCAATGTGGGGAGAACATGCCTGCCGTAGATTCGGGTGATCGCCTGCAAAGCACCGCGAGCCTGCTTCACCTCGTCGAGGTTCTCAAGGCTCATCACTTCGACGATCTCCGCCAGGCGAAGAGTCTGCCCCTGAAGACTGTCCACGTTCTCCTTGATCTTCCCTTGAGCGTAGCGGATGCGTTCCCGGAGGAGCTTAAGCTCATCCTCGAACGTGTCGTTCCCCGGCTCAATCACTGTCAAATCGCGAAGCTTTTTAAGACTATCATTGAAGCTGTCGCACAGCGCCTCAAGATCGGAGCTACTCAGCTGCCGAAGACGCGATCTATCAAAGTGGCGAAATAACTCGATCAAAAACGGGGCGAAGGCAATGACTCCTCGCTTGGTGTCATGGTGCAATATCAGGCTTGCCCGGACGAGGTTACGCACGTCGAAGGCCGCTTCAATTTTTTGCCGATCGGACTTACTGTCTCCCAGCGAATCAAGCAACTTCATCACTTTGGACTCGTACAGGCGAGTTGACACTTCTTCGCCAGCCGAGCCTTCATCCATGATGTCGATAAGATCAAGAAAAATGTGCTTATGCTCGATCATGAGCATGACCGTTTTGTCTGCTGCAACGATCATCCGGCAGTGATCTCCGCAACAGCGTCGGCGGGATCTTTCTTTGTTCTCAGCGACTCGCTTTCACCTGTGTAGATCACTCGACGTAAGTGGCTGTATGCCCTGTCGGTGGCGAGAAAATGCGAAAGGTCGATGTAGTTTTCGATTACTTTCGCGATAGTAGACGTCGGCTCCGGCGTTGCCCCGAACAGCACGAACCCTTCTGACTCAGCGATGCCACGCGCAGCCTTCAGATTCAAGTGGCTCAGATTCGACAGCTCATCCATTACCAATGGCAAACAGATCTGTGTATTCGCAACCAGCAGCCTACGCAGAAGAATCGATAGAAGGCGGCAGTTAATCATTGCCGTAGTACCGTTGGATTGATCCTCTTCGGTGTACTTGTCATGCCCACGCTTGCGGTACCGATATCCAACCCGATCAATCAGTAGGCTCATATCCAGGGTGGTCCCCCGACGGCCACCGTTAACAAAGAACTCGGTACAGAAAGCTCGTAACCGTTCATACAAGCGCTTCTCGTGGAGCCCGGTTGTCATGAGGTTTATGGAATCAATATCGACCAACAGCTCTTCGAAATGGGGATTCAATACGCAGTAAATCTCGATCGCCTCGAGGTCAGACACACTGAACTCCGAGAGCTGGTCGTCTACCTCTTTCTCGAACTCCTTGATCATCCTTCTGGCGTGTTTGATTTCGTCGATTTGAATAGAGGTATTCGAGTTATGCGCGGTGACCTTGGCCTGGTAGGTCTGCTGCTCGCCTTCCAAGGTGCCAAACATCGCCGCGAAAGCTCTCCGACAGCTACGCATCCGACTCAAGTCATGGAAAGCATGGTAGCCAAAGTCTCTGCCCTCTTCGCCCAGCAAGTTACGTTTCAGCAGTTCATCCAAGGCCACTTGCAGAGCTTCTCTGCTCTTGGCTACCTCAGAAGCGAACTGGGAAATCTCCTTGATCTGGCTAGGGTGAAAGAAAGTATCGCGAGCTTTCAGCTTCATTTCGCGGATCGAAAGGAATCCTAAAGTGATCTCAGCTACGTTCCGGATCTGCTCAAGGTAATTGCGCAGATCTTCGTTTTCCTTCCTGACCCTGCCGAGCACTTCTTTTGCGTGCTCAACCTGTACCGCTAGGTCCTCCAACTCGCCGGCGGCATCCGCCACACTCTCATGTAGCTTGGCCAACTCTACCGTCTGTTCCCCCACCTCAAGTTCCAATGCTTTCTGCTGCTCGCGCATGTAGCCATGCCGACTGAGTAGTTGAACCTCTTCATCAGTTTCAATCCGCTCGCGGGTCAGCTTCTTGGCTTTATCCTTGGCCTGCTCAGCAGTCAACTTGCTGTCATCGTTTAGACGCCGAATGAGGTCATCACAGTCCTTGATATCGTCATCCAGTTTGATCAGGTCTTGCTCGTGCTGCTTCCTTGCTCTGGTCGGGTCGAAAGACATGAAACCAAATGAGGTCTCCTGGCTCAGGAAGCTGATGAACGAACCTCGCTCCTGGAATAGACAGCCAAACTCTTTGATGGCTTGCTTCTGGTCAGAGTTGAGTCGAGGAGTCAGCTTGGTGAACAGCGTCGAGTTCAAGCTACTCAGCACCGACGCACTGTGACGATCGACCTGCTCGAGAACAGTTTCCACATGTTCATCAAGAATTTTTCGGAGTTGGTCGCGCTGGTGGGAAAGACTGTTCTTATTCCTGATCGCCTGGGCTAGTTGCTCAGCGCTCTGAACCTTGTTTGTCAGGGTCTCGATCTCTGCGGTCAACTCTGCGGAGAGATCGGATAAGAGCTCGCGGACCTCATGCTCTGTTGTGCCAGGGTAACGCCGAAGAATCTCGCTGACCCTGAATAGCTGCTTTTGGACACCGTCCAAATCCTTATGCCGGAGACTCAGTGCTCCAGCCAGCTTCAGATACTCAGCCTTGACCAGACCGTGGTGCTGTCTCTTAGCTGAGTGAGCCACATCAAGAGCCTGATATCTCTCGGATGCTGCCTTAACATCATCAAGAATGCTGGACTGCCTTTCAGCCAAGGCATGCTCAACATCGACGATACTCTGAACGATCAGTTCGGATTTCGTCTCAAACAGTTGGAACTGGCTATCAAAGCCCTCCCAAGACCTCCGCGCGCTTTCTATGTCCGCCAGGCGATCGCCTTCTTTTTTCAGGTTCTCATAGTCATCGAGGATCTCGCTCAGGCTGACACTCAGCTCTGCATTCTTTCGGTCCTTATCCCCTTCGATGATCGTGGCGATAGTATCCGGCAGAGTGCGGTTGTCCTTCGCCCCAATGTCGAAGGCCAGGTGGATTAGCATCTTCCACGCGTCGATCTCGCGTGCGGTACCGCCATTCCTAAGAGGCAGCAAGCAGAATCGGCCCTCCTCACGATTAAGAGCCTGTTCACCGAAGAGCCGCTGGCGAATGATAGCACTGTCGTTCATTGCTTCCCCGCCCCGAGCTCGGAGATCCGAAAGCACACCAGAAAGTGAGATGCCTTCTATCGGAGCCCCCATGCCTCCATTGATGGGCGACTCAAGGTCCCAAAACATGTGCTGGATATCGGCATACTTGCAAGGTACTGCCATACGGCCGTATGAGAATGGTCGATTCCCGCGGTGCAGGACCAGGCAGAACGGGCCGTGCATGTTCTCCGCTTCGAGGATGATGAAGGAGTGGTTTTCCGGGAAGTAGTAGCTGTAGCTAGCATCAGTCGAGTAGTACGTCCCGGCCGGCCCCTTGAAGGCGAATTTCTTATTGCAGCTCTTGAAGTTCTCGTGTGGCAGCAAAAAAAGCTTCAATGCATTCAGCATCGAGGTCTTTCCGAGGTTGTTCTGGCCACACAAAGCGGTGTGCTTGTCCACGCGGATTACGGTGTAGGCATAGGCAGCACTGTTAACAAAAATCAGCCTGTGGAATTTGTATACGTCCTGGAACGCGTAGGAGTCGCTCAACATCATCAGTCCCTTGTCCTTGTCGACATCAAATAGGTTTCTTGCTCTAGCGCTTTTTGGCTGTCTCGCATAAGTCCGATCAGTTCATTGGTTTCCTTGGATAGACCAACAAACTCAAGGAGATCCTGTCTCGTTTGCTCATTTAGTGAGTATTTGGAAGCGCTTAACCGGTCGGCGATATCATAAGGGTACACAAACACTACCCGGTGCCCGTCTGGCAACCCTCTGAGAAGAGTTCGATACATTGTCAGCCCACCTAAGTCGACATCAAAAAGGCAGTACAACCTCTGGTATTGGATGAGAAATGGCATGTTCAGTCTGTTGGTGATCTGATTACCGGCGCTGAAAATGACGTCGAAACTTTCACTTTGCTCAGCTACGCCACAGTCGGCCAGGATGTCGACGGTCTGTTTGAGCGCTAGGAAGTTCTCGAGATTTTCCACCAGCAACGCCGCTGGTCGGAGAGTGTTAGGTGCTTCCCATCCATGCTTGCTCAGAAGAACCACGCTTGGATGAGGATGGACCACGCTTCGTGTTATCAAAAGCGAGCCGCTTACTGCTGCTGCGTGGCTACTTCCGTCGAAAGCAGCACCAATACGGCCCGTAATTTCTGATGGAGCGTGTTCACGAATCAGCTCCGCAAAGCGATCCTCACGTAAGACAGCCACCTGATAGCTGCTCTTTCCAATTTTCGACGTTGAAAACGTATCGAACAGATAGCCAGCACCCTTGCCATGCTTCTTCAACTCCTTAGCAAAAGCCTCAAAGTTGATCGGCTGACCAGAGCTGATTGAGTTCAGATAGGTGTAGATCCTCGACATTGCATCCCTTGCGCTCTGCGAAACAAGTGAAACCATAAGGTTTCTTGGCTGAAGCATATACTGCTCGTCGCGGTTACCGAGCTAAACGGCCCACCCGATTGAGCTGCCGCATACATGATGCGCTAGTCACCGAGCAGCTCGATCTCTCTGAAAGCATTCCAACGCATCCTTTGGGGTATTCGCAGAACACACCTGATGCAATGCCCGTTGGACTTCATACTCAGCGTATTCCTTTACCATCAACCCACTCCTCCTTAGAAATTCCATTCGGACCACCACCATAAAGGCATATTGAAATCACTCCCCCTCCATGGAAAATCGCCTGCACTACTTTTCCACCATGGATAGCCGTCTCGTTTAACGCCTTCGCGGGTAAAAGTATCCAAACAATACCGTTGGGTGACTGCCTAGAAATTGCTGCTGCAACTGGACCGTTGACGGCATCCTCAGACTGCCTTCAGCTGTTGACCACAGGCAGCAATCGGCCCAAATCGGTCTCTTAGTCGGAGCTAACAGCCCTGCCGAAGGCTGGTCTGTTAAACCGTAGAGGATAAAAGGTACGAGCATCCGCATCTGAGTGCCGAAACTGTGTGAGCAAAAGAGCTAGAGCGCTACCAGCTCGGCGATTTTTGCCGCAACCACCGCCATTGAATCTTCTGCGGTGTCCAAGCCGCTTCGGGAGGCGAGCAAGGGACTTACATTGCGGAGAGCTTCATAGGTGGTGTTGTGCACAATGGGAACGAGCTGGTTACCCGCCAGGAGTGCCGAAAGCTCTTTGTCAGCAACACTCTCTTTGGGAAGGCGCGTCAGCAACGCGGGAGTGACCAGCACAAGCCCGATTCGCGAATTCGCTAGGCCCTTGTCGATTGTGCGCATCATTGGAACACCGAGACCTAGGTCCCTCTCGCTAAACCAAACTTTCACACCAGCCGCCACGAGCAACTCGTGCAGCTCTTTGGCAGGTCCGTACCGATCGTCCCATGCGTGGCACAGGAAGACGTCACGAAGGTCAGGTTGCTCCGCTGCTCGCGTCTCAACGGTTTCGCGAATTGGAGTGAGGGACTGCACCTGGGTCGGTGAGTACGATACGGATGAACCTGCTCTCGACCAGCGCGGCTTTGAACTGCTGCTGGACCCGCCACCACCACCGCTACTTTTAGCATGGCTACCTCCATTGCCGACCGAGGGGGAATAGGACGAGCCATAACCGTCATAGCGAGAGCTACTGCGGGAACTGTTGCGATAGCGGCATGCAGGACAGGCCGCGGCGGCGGCAGCTGAGTTATGTCCACGTACTGGTGCTGTACATCTAGACATGTCGTAATCCTTTTATATGGGGAGCAACTAGCCCCAGGGCACAAAACGCGCCCTGAGCTCTGTTTAGCGACTAAATCAATTGCTCGCTTTTGGGCGAATGACGATGCGAAACGGTTGGCCGTTAGCACGTCGAACCACCTTTCCCGATTTGGTGGTGATCGTCATACGGTAAATGACCTCGCCTTCCGCCTCGGGCTTTTCGAACATCTCAAGCTGGGACATAAAATGCCTCCTATGAGGTGGCTCGAACACAGAACTCGCTCCCTTGCGGAGGGAGCCCATAAGGGCTACCATCCACAAGCTTTTTCCACAAAGCGCGAGAGACATCTGGAGCCAATTCAGACGTCTTTTCCCAAAGGCCGGTCAAGTTCGTACCTTGACCGGCCTTTCTGTTTCTGGCGTTCTGACATCCCATCCCAGCCCCCTTTTTGAATTGCCTAAGGTGCTATGGATAGATATGTATCACAACCACAAACAAACTCTATCATCACCATTTTGATTACGTCAAGCGCTCATGTGTTATCATTGTTGCTAGATGCGCCCGATCAGATATTGGATATTCAGCAGGACAGGTAAGAAGGCAAGACGGAGAGCAAATGATTGATTTGAGCGAATACAGCCAAGCGCAACGGGAGCGCCTGGTGTACATAGATTTCCGCCTGTACTTCACGGGGGCCGTTTCACGGACTGATCTCATGGATCGTTTCGGGGTGGGCGCGGCAGCTGCCACCCGAGACTTCGCGCAGTATCGGGAGATTGCTCCTGAAAACACTGAGCTGGACACTGTGACCAAGCATTATGTGATACGCGAGACGTTCTCGCCTCTAATCGTGCACTCGCCTGAGCGCGTGCTCACGGCGCTTTCCCAAGGGTACGGATACGGTCTAGATGGAGAGAAGCCGCTCATCCTGAACGAATCCATTTCGCTGCTCAGCAAGCCAAAGGTAGCGGTTTTGGCGCCGATCTCGCGCGCGATCAGCCTCAACCAGGTGGTAAAAATCAGCTATACCTCGGGGTCGGGCGAGTCTGAGCGGGAAATCGTGCCGTTCGCGGTCAGCTGCGATGGCTTGCGCTGGCACGTCCGAGCGTACGATCGGAAACGCCAGAAATTTGTGGACTTCGTTTTGGCTCGAATCGGTACGGCTCAGACTCAGTGGGGGACTAAACCCAAGAACGACGAAAACCAAAAGCACGATGATCAGTGGAATCGAATGCTGGATCTCCCCCTCGTGCCGCACCCTAATAAGAATTATGCGCAGATTGTGATGCTCGACTACGAAATGCCTGGCGGCGTGCTTAGACTTCGAGTGCGCGCAGCGATGGCTGGGTACGTCCTGCAGCAATACCACGTGGACTGCTCACCTGACCACAGCATTGAAGACAATGCATACCGCCTATGGCTCAGTGATCCCTTGGCTCTCTATGGGGTAGAAAGCTCAATGTTCGCGCCGGGATACAGAAGCCCAAATGGAGACTTGGGCGGGAGCGATAAAGTTGGAGCCAGTTGAACGAGCTGCGCTTTGAATGCTTGAGCTAGAACACATTCGACCTAGACCTCAGAAACAGAGGGGTTCTTGGGGCTCATTGTGCTGGGGCGACCATAGATTTTATGGCTCCCCCTCACGGCATCAGCTAAACCGACTCAGCAGCTCATACCCCACGTAGGCCATCATCGATCCGAAAAACACGGCCAAAGTGATCGTAAGCTGACGTAGCTTGGCCTGGCTCTGATCAAGGCGAGCGGTCAGAGCGCCAGTATGCTGATTCAGCGCCCCGATGATTCTGGCCTGCCCGTCGGACAGTGTCTCAACCAGCACCTTACTGGCCTGCAGTTTCTGGCCTGACTGCGCTTGTGACTGTAGTGAAGCGTCCTTCATGCTATTGAACAGGACTTGATGCACAGCAAGAGTGGCCTTGTGTTGGTGCTCCAAGCGTTGGCTAATCTCTGCTACAGCTGCTTTCAAACCAGAGGCTATTCACGCAGACACCGAATTGACCTACGTGCCGACGCAAGACTGCCCCCACCTCCAAATTGGTACAAATCCAGCGTAGGCGAAGGTTCGAGAGGAGTCAGATTGGATCAGTGGCATTTCGGCAACTGGATCAAATCGGCGACGCACGAACATGTAGTGCTCTAGAAAGTCGCCGTTCCGTCGTATCACTAGTCGTTTCATCAAGCGAAGTGTGCCTCGCCAGCACGCGAGCCTTCGGGCATGATCCGTTCAGAACTGCAATCGTGTTGTTCGAGCTTTGACGCCAGGATGAATACGCATGGAATGCTTCCACATCGACGAAAGTGGCTACACCGGATTCAACTTACTCAATCCTGAGCAACGCGTTCAGGGAGCGACTGCCGTAGCCATCACAGGTGATGAGGTGCCACGACTTAAAGAACATTCCGTTCCGGACAATGATTCCGGAATCAGGCCTTGCGCCGATGAATAACCTAACTGAATCAACAGCAGCCCTACTCTATGGTCCCTTACGCGCTAAGCGCCGCGGTTAACCGCCAATACATCACAAATTCTAGGAGCCAAAATGGCGTACGTGGTGGCTATGCTTGCAACCCGCTGGGGAAGCGAGCTGGGTGGATTAAACGTCTTCAACAAAGGCTTAGCGGAAGGTATGACTCAGGCCCTGCCGAAAGGCAGCAAGACGATCTGCTTTGTAAATCAGCAGCCAATTGTGGGCAGCAGTTCAGTCGCCATCGAACTTATCGAACATACGACGTTCAACGCTTCCATGCTCATGGAGGACATTGCCAAACGCTGCAAAGAGTTCGAGCCAGAAACGTTACTGGGAGTACTAGTGGTTGGACACGATTCCATAACAGGTCGGGTGGCCATCGACTGCGCCAAGGAGCTTAGTGAGCACCTTGGAAGTGGATTTAACGTCAAATCCGCCGTGATTGGTCACATGGACTACTCGGCGTACGCCTTCATGAAAAGTCAGAGCATGCAGGATGTGGTCAATCGCTCCACAATACAGCGAGACATCATCGCGACCGCAGATTGTGCTTTTGCGGTGGGCCCACTATTACAGCGCAACTTCGCATCAGCACGAAGCGCTACGCAGCGCCCAAGATCGCCAGTTAGGCCATTAATACCGGGCGTAGACAAAGTTGATTTTCAGACACACGACTCCCGCGTTGACCTGCACATTTTTATCTCGGGACGTCTTAACCGTGACGATGACCCAATAAAAAACTCGGTATTAGCTGTTCATGCGTTGGCAAAGGCATACGAGCGTGGACGTGCAATCAATGCTGAAGTGTGGCGCGCGCGCGGTCAATTATTCGCCTGGGGAGTTGACCCCGATTCTGATCAAACCGCGCTAGACGAGTTAAAGGAGATAGGCAGTAGGGGCGCAGCATTTGCGTTACACGCTGAACCGTTCTCTGACGATCAGGTAGCTCTGCGTCGTCGATTAGCCCGTTGCCATGTTGCACTGATGCCGTCGTGGCATGAGGGGTTTGGACTGAGCGGTTGGGAAGCCCTTTGTGCAGGCGTCCCGCTCGTGTGTTCGGCTCAGTCGGGGCTCGCTATGCTGCTCGAAGATCTGAAGCAGCAATTCCCAGAGATGACATTTAGCAGTGTCGAATTCGTCAATATCGGGGGCAGCACGACCTCAGGCACCCCCAATCCAGCGGACATCGAGAGTTTTGCCGACGTGTTGCTCGAGATCATGACTGACCTCGAAGAGCGTAAGAAGGCTGCTATTGAGCTGGCAAAACTAATCAAACGTGAATTCAGCTGGAAGCGCTGCGCTTCCGACTTACTTGAGGGCACTGGCTGGTACTTACCTGGATCCGTTCATTGGGCATCCCGACAGGCCGTGGGGCAAAAGCAGGAGGAGTCTCGTCTTGTGTTGGAGCGTATTCTCAGTGATCTACACCATCTGGATCTCGAAGAGGATTGGGGCGATTTAACGACTGCGTTCAACAACCTTAGTGATGCCGGCAAAAGCGTCAATGAAGAGAATAAAGCCGAGCTGCTTATGAAGCTGCGCGCTATCGGCAGCACTATTGGCAATCGCATGGCCGCCACGAGTCCAACCGAAGAAGCTGCGAGAGAGTCTGGACGTATGGACGTGTGTTGGCGCTTCATGGCGGCATGCTCCAACATATGCTTAAGCTTTAGGGAGTTTTCGGAGTCCTTTCCAGAGGCCATGCTGCAGGTGATCTGGAAGGATGAATTTTTAATAAAGGAATTGTTTTACTACGCCTCAGACTTTGCCGAAGAGTTCTCGCACCAGGCGAGCGAGATTGCACCAAAGTTCTTCAAGCCTACACAGTTACCCGGTGCGGCGACCTCATTTCCCACTCGGCTTGCACGCCTTGCCAGCAAATATCCAGAACTCAAGCAGCTCTTTACAAACATTGAAAGTGACCCAGCATTCGCGCTCGAACACGCGCGCTGCGTGAAAGTAACACGAGAGGCGCATGACATTGCTCTAGCCATCGTAGGCGACCCTGGACTTGCATCGACAGCACTAGCATTAATGGCGTTGGGCTTAGAACCGGCCCGACAGGTGGCCGATCAGACTGTCACTTTTTTCAAGAACTATTATCCGGATGCGGGCAAGGTCAAGGGTCATTGGCGTGGTGACAAGCGCGTCTTTGCAGCGCTTGCTACAGCAAGCCTCCCGACGCAGGTGCTTCTGAAGGTCCTGCATAGCATGGCCCTTGATGAAGATGAGAGTATTCGTTGGGCTGCATTGCATCTCGCGTTCTCACACACCTTGCGGCGACGGCTGGACGCTGCCATTGCTGCAGGGAGCCTCTGCATCGAAAGCTCCCTTAACGAGGAGCTAGGTAAAATTGTGGACATGGCTGTCGGAGCCGACAAGGGCCATCCATGGCTACATCGGGAATTCCTGACTCATTATTTGGAGGAGCGCGCATCGGCTTCAGAGGCCGGTAATCCAACTCTTTTGAGCGTCTTGGATTTTCCCGTGGCCAGATGGTTGATTGGTCCCGTCGTGGGTGGGACAGCGCCTCAACTCCGCGGCCGGACCCATCCGGAAGTGGCTGATACACGTACCGACACCCTACAGGTTGTGAAACGCATACTGCTCGTGCTGCCCCCCATCGACGATGATGAGTCGGGCGCATCACGAACTAGCACTCCTGCGCTAGGCCTGGGCCTGCTGGCGTCTCATCTCGCAGCGCAAGGCCACGACGTGCAGATCGCTGACTGCCACAGGTTCCCGAAGCTGCGCGCTGAAGTGTTGAGCCTGGCGCGAACTTTCGATCTGATTGGATTCAACACTGTGTTTTCCACCATAAGATCAACAATGAATATGCTCGTCGATATTCGCAACCGGACACATAGTACGACGCTGGTAATTGGTGGTCCGGCAGCCAAGCTCAATGCCTGGCAGTTCTCTATGGTGCACACGGAGGACGCCCAGGCAAGCTGGGACTTTGCCGTTGCGACCAATGCAGTAGAGAATCTGTCTACACTAGTGGCGAGTTTGAAAACTTCAGGACAGTGGCCTGCAGCGAAAGGCATTACTGCCAACCTCAAGAGCTGGAACGTCATAGGTCGCGGCATCCAACGATGCAACACGCCGCAGCAACCGTCGCTGGAATCGCCGGGGACTGCATGGTCGGATGTTTTGCTTGATCGCCGGATCTATCGCGTCGGCGATAGCCAATATGAGCCGGCCCGAACAAGGTCGAAGTCGCAGACGTTCCATGAGGCTCATCTGGTCATGTCGCAGGGGTGCGACTGGAACTGCGCCTTCTGTACTGAACGCAGGGATAAGAGCGGAGGTGAGCAACGCCGCAAAGTCGGACATGTACTCGCCGAAATTCGCAATCTATCTCTGCAGCACCAAGATATTCGGATTCAGTTCATTGATGACAACTTGCTACCGCAGATAGCTTCGGATGCGAAAAAGGGCGACAACAATGCCAGATACTCTGGGCTCGCATGGGCTAGCGAGTTTCTAGATGGCCTAGAAAAAATCAAGGAAACGACTGGTGATTCTTTTGGCTGGCGTGGAATCTTCCGCCTTGAGGACTTTTTTTCCTACGATCTGGAACTCGACGACTTCATAGACCGATTGCAACGCTCAGGATGTCGCATGCTCGCATTTGGCGTTGAGCATGGGAGCGAGGATCAACGGAGAAAAAATAAGGCAGCGAGTGAACTCGTTACCAATGCCAAAATTTCAGAACTGTTCCTTCGACTTCACTCAAAGGACATTCTCACAAAAGCCTATTTCATGCTTGGCGGCCCATGGGAGACGCAGGAAACTGCACTGCAGACCATTGATTTTGCCGTTCAGAGCGGCGTGACGCTGGCATATTTCGCGCTATATAAAGATTTCGCTAAGGCTACTAGTGTTCTGAGCAAAGAGCAGCAAGTAGGAGATCCAAAAGCTAAAGGCTATATTTATTACGATCGACTGGCGCTAGATTGGGACCAAGCATTCGCTCACGCACAAGCATTCCCTGACGAAATGAGTGGGCATTGCGCAATGACTAGCGGCCCTATAACTCCGGAGGAGCTGGAGTGCTACCGGCAGCTTTCAGCACTGGGTTTCCAATTTACGGACTTGGTCAAGTACAACGACTTTCACAATGAGGACTCCGATGGCGGCAATCTCCTACGCAGCATGACATGGGGCTCACCGTCGGAATACTTCAATACTGTACAACAAGCCTACCGGAAGTTTTACTTACGACAGAAATTTGTTGAAGACTACGGTATATTACTGGCGCACGGTTACTGACTTTAACCTTGAGTTTTGTATTTACGGCTCAATAAAATATTTTAGCAGACAGAATCCGACATACGCTTTCGGCACTTTTAAAGAAGCCGTCGACAATCAAATCTGAGAAGGTATCGTGACTTAAGTAGAACCGCCTCAAATCAACAGTTGGTGCTCATGATAGATCACTCTCTCAAGTATTAGTTTGAAGAGAGTGATTTCGTATGCTCGGGGTACCCTACAGGCAGGCCTGAGCCGCTAAGCGGCTCAGGCCTGCCTGTAGGGTACCCCGATCTACGCTTTTGTCAATTCAACAAAATACACATATAAAAAAACCGGCAACAAACGGCCGGTTTTTTTACAGCACTCACTCAGCACGACGCTTGCATTTGTCGCTGGGTAGCCTCGAAATGCCTTGTCTGAAAGGGCATCAGCGCTTGAACTTTCAAGCCCAACCCCTTATCTAGCCCCCAAGACAATGCTAATCGATCAACGCGGCCTTTTGTTGCAACGGCATGACTCTGCTTGTGAGATACGACAAGATTCAAAGCACGATTGGCCTCGGACACGCGAGAATCCGTAGCACATGTAAATTGAGTCAGTCGTTCAAACAGATAGCCAGCACGCCTAACCTCAACAGCGCTTCTGCCCTTACGCAAAAATGAGTTCAGTGCAGTTTCAAGGTTATCATTCGAGTACCAAAACGCACGAGCAGCTCTCACCAAGGCAGCGTCATCCGCTTGATCCAGAGGTTGCTTCGCCAGCCGTTCCAATTCAGTCGAGAGGACGGTGGCGCTATGGCTCTTCGTCATCATCGTGAGTCTCCAGATAATCCGCAATAATCCGCTTAAGGATCGAGTGTGGTGGTTCCTTGTTACCAACGTACACGTCAATCGCCTGTAAAGCCAGTCGATTCAGATCTGTGGTCAAGATTAGCCCCATCCGTAAGAGCTTTTCAATATCTTCGATGTCTTGCTCAGTAGCACGTCCGAGCTTCGAGATAGCTAGATCCAATGGGGCCGCAATGAAAATATGAATTGGAGAAGCGTCACCAAAATCTTCAAGGCGAATCGCACGATCGAGATAGTCCTCATGAAGTGGCCCAAGCGTAGTATTGAACGTGAGATCGTAGTTCAGGGCAAGGGTTCGCCCTGCAGGATCGACGAACGACTCAGGCGTAGCCCCTAGGCTTTCAATGAGCTCATCCTTGCTCAAAGATCGATCACAGTGAAAAATTTCGCCGTCAATATCTACCGAAACACGGTGATTGGTATACAGGTGTACCGCGACTCCACCAAAAATGATGATTTTCACAGCCCCTGGAGGATATTCCTCAAGCTCCTCTTCAACGCCTTTAAACATCGCCACAACTGCTTGCCCCAGCGGCTTGCTGGTATCAACGATGGCAGGAAGCACATCTGGAGCCTCTACAGTCACAGAATTCCCTCCCTGAGGGTACCAGTTGAAATTTAGAACGAAAATTGACACCACTAAACCAGCAATTCAAGCAGCGTTCCCACAAGACATTAACTGATTTATTAAAAGCCAAGCACTTATTGCTGAGCAAAATCGTATCAGATATCGACACATAATGCGTTACTCGATGCTCTAAGTGAGGGAGCACACGAACCAGCAAATAATAAGCAGTTGAAAAAACTCCACTCACCAACCAAAGAAATGAAATTGGCACACGGAAATCTCGTGTCCATCCCCACTTCCACAACTCAGCACCTTGATGGCGCGGGTGTGGGAGTTGATCGAGTCGTGACTCTCTGATGAAGTCGTCGATGGCACTGCCGTGATATCGGCCGACGCGTAGTTCACCAAACTAATTCCGGTCCTGAGCAATCAGGACCGGCACTGGAAGTTCAGTCCAATCGGATATCCAACCCAAGCCCCGGCAGGCACCATTCCTGCCAACCTTCGTCTACGGCCGCACGCTCTTCAGCGTTGGCACAAAAATCCTTGGCCAACTCAAACAACGCCGCCACTCGCTGCCGGCGCTGCTCCGTGGTCATCTCGCCTCTGATCCCAACGGTCTGTACAGTCTGGAGAATTTTCGTGCATTGGGCCTCATCCAATCCCTCCGGAAAGATGGAAAAGCACGTTTTCTGACTGACATGCAGCAGCGGTGGTAGTACGCGCAGGATCAATCGGTGCAGTACTTTATCGCCCGTGACCACTGCAGGTGTGCCAATAAATGAATAACCCTGCTGGCGTAGCGTCGGCAGTATCAACCATAGGTTCAAATCCCCCGCCCGGTTGCGCAGGTACGGCACTGTGATGTGGCTGCCCTCAACCTTTTGTCCCGACTGGAAAGCCAGGAAAGAATCCAGATACGAGTAGGCAGGCTTCGTATCCCCGTCGAGTTTGAGCGCCTGCTGACTTTTCAGCACAACCCCTAAGGCAGTCAACATAAGGCTGGAAGTGAAGCGCGGAATATCAGCCTGGCCAATTCGATCAAGCTCAGCCAGCGCCGTATCAACCGGCATCTTCCTCGACAGCAATGATTTCATGATCACCACATAGGGAAAAATGAGGCTGAACTGCGTCTTCAGTGCCGCTTCATTCCTGCGTAAAAGGGCCACTTGTTGCTCGGCGAAATTCGCTCGAAAGTTAAAGCCCAAATCGCACAAGGTTTGAGTCATCGCGTCTATTCGGGTAATCGGGTCAGCGCGAAACTCTGGATTGGAAAACCACTGTTCCATCAGCGCCGGCAACGGATTCAGAATGGACTGGTCTCGGACGTGCTGCGGCAGCTGGCGCGCCCAATCCACTTTACTCAGGGCATTGGTGTCCAGAAATAGCTCATAGGGGCCATCGCCTTTCTTTGCATTCAGAAACGGCCACACCACTGCGCAACCACTTGGTGTGAGCACGCATCGTTCGTCATAAGGCACAGCGATATTAAGTTGCTGCATTGGAACACGAACCTCATCGCATTACTGTTTTTGAAGCCCTAAATCTTATAGGTGACAGGCTACCCTTGCATGGCATCGTTCAAACGCATCCGCTTATTGATGATTGCGTCTTACAACTGTATCCAGCCGGCGTATTTATCCGCCCTGCACCGGAGGGGATTCTGCCCCACTGTCGCCTTTCGGATAAACGCTCATGACGAAGTCTGATTTCGCCGCCTGGTCCTGGACCGCAGGGGCAGGCATCGACGCAGAGATCTGGCTCTCTTCGATCTGGCCATCGACAGCAAGCTTCGAGCCTGCGACTTAATGAAGCCCAAGCTCCGCGTGCGCGATGTCGCTCCAGGCGAGTACGTATCATCACGCGCCATGGTGATGCAGCAGAAAATGCAGAGGCCGTCAGGATTACTAACTCCTTTTTCTATATTTTCGTCGCAAGTTCATCGTAACGGCAGAAAGCATTGGCAAGTTGCATCTGGCGGGGTGTTCGGCATTGAGCCTCAAACAAAGTAGGCGACGCAACGAGTACACAAACACATTTTGCACGTGATGTAGCGACATTCAGTCGGTTTAGGCTGTAGAGAAACTCCATTCCACGCGGTGCGTCGACGTAACTTGATGTTGTCATCGAGTAAATAACGATCGGCGCTTCCTGTCCTTGGAATTTGTCGACAGTTCCGATCCGAGCGCCCGAAATGCGGTCCTGCAGCTCGAACACCTGCGCATTATAGGGAGCAATGATTAATATATCTTGAAGCGATATCAGTCGCTCAACACCATGCCTGTCGATCCAGGTAGTGCCCGAGGCAAGGATTTCCTCCACGAGCGCTCGAACGCAATCAGCCTCTTCCGGCGATGAACTCTGATTGCCTTCAGAAACGACTGCAACATAGCGGAGGCCTGAACCATTGAGGCGCCCGGGTGAGCGAATTGCTTGAACCTCCAATCCTGGGCGAGGATGAAGACGCCCCTCGTAGAATAGTTCGGACGTATAGGAGCAAATATCCGGATGAAGACGCCATGTCTCCGCAAGAAAAAGACCTCGGTCAGGCGCAATCGTCTGCTCTTCACCAAGAATATGATGCAGAGCTGAAACATCAGTGCCTTCTGGATGACTACCCTGCATCGGCTGATCGAGTTGTTGCGGATCGCCTAGCAACACAACGCTATTCGCCGCTTGTGATACCGCAATTACATTCGCAAGCGCCATCTGCGCCGCTTCATCAATAAACAGCACATCTACGGAGTGCGCTGCATCAGGCAACGCCCACAGCCAAGCAGTCCCTCCTGCCACATTTGCTCTGCTGCCGATGGCGCTTAGCAAATCAGCATTACTTTTTACAAATCGCAATCGCTGCTGATCTGGTTCCATCTCTGAAGGTTTTTGAAAGCAGCAAACATCAATTCCCATTTCTTCAGAAGCCTTCACAACTCCATCGAGAAGGTTGCGGATGACCTTGTGGCTATTGGCAGTCACTCCGACAGTCTTCCCGGCTTGTACGAGAGAACAGATCATGCGTGAACCTGTGTGCGTCTTGCCGGCACCCGGTGGCCCTTGAATTGGAAGCAATCCACTTTCGATATGTGCCGCAACGCGGAGTGCGGCATCGAGGGCAAGCTCACCTTCATGCTGGATCGGTTGATTGCCTATACGAGGGGGCAGACGCATCAGAAGATCACGAGCGGCCTGAAAGGGTCCGCCTCCCTCCATCCCATGAGCAACGACATGTTCGCCGATGCGAACAAGCGCATTGGCGAGGACAGTAGTATTAATAACTGTGTGGGAAAAAACTGCCTCAGGATGAATATTTGCACTGTCCCCTCTTTTCTTAATATCGACCCAACGTTCATCCAGAGAAATTGCGTCGACGCTGCCTAGCTTCCTGCCTCC
The DNA here is from genome assembly GCF_032582135.1 of Pseudomonas syringae group sp. J309-1. Classification (NCBI taxonomy): domain Bacteria; kingdom Pseudomonadati; phylum Pseudomonadota; class Gammaproteobacteria; order Pseudomonadales; family Pseudomonadaceae; genus Pseudomonas; species Pseudomonas syringae group sp. J309-1. Next base: position 70,886 of record NZ_JAWHNU010000005.1, read on the forward strand.
CAAAGTGTGCAGATCCTCACTGCCGCGCATCTCCGTTTCTTGAGGAGGGAAGCTGTAGCGATGAATGGGTGCCTTAGTGGTTCCCCCATTCACACCCACAAATGTTAGACCTGAAAGTCCAGCTCGCTCGTCGAGCAAATCTTCTGCCGCAAGGTCGGAAAGGCGGAAATACTCCCACCAAAGCGCCTTCTGTTCTCGCCGGTGCCAGTCGAGCGAATGCGCGAGAATCCATCGAGCATGCTCCTCGGCCGTGCGCTCCGCCGCATCAGTAGGAACCCTGTCCGTCAACCGTTCGATGAGCCCATTGATCTTCTCTTGCCATTCACCAAGGGCCTCGCTTGGCAAGCTCCCAGGGACTTCCGGTCGAAGAATGATATTGCCAACGTTGATCAAATTGGTGCGCTGTATTTCTAGCCAGTCCCGAAGGCGCCATGTAGATACGCAATCATCTCGGTTGTATCCAGTCACAACAGAACGATCAACATCATTGATGAACGCTAAATCTCCCAGCTCAAGACATGCTTGAACCTTAGCAAGCGCCTTGTTTGCTTCTGAAAGTTCTGTATCCCGGCTGAAATCGTATAAAGGCTCAAGCTTTTTGATCGAGTAACTTTCCACACTCGCTCGCAGACCATTTCGTATCACGCTGTAAAGGTCAACAAAACGTTTAGAGCGCAGAAGAGCATCAATCTCTTCTTCACGACTTGCATGACGCCCCATTAACCGTTTTAGAGCAGCCGGCTCATAGGGTGCGAAATGGTAAATGTGCAGATCCGGATATTGCTCCTGTCGAGCGACGACGAAATCGATGAAACGCTCGAAATTCTGTTTTTCCTCCTCACGAGATAACGCCCAGTCAGCCGTATAAGCGATGCCATTGTTACCATCAATAAAAGTATAACCAAACAAGTACTCAAGGCCGCCTTCCCCAGCAAATGGGTCGCCCTCCAAATCGAAGAAGATATCCCCGACTGAAGGTTCGGGTAAGCTCGCTAAACCGAATCCCTCCGTAACAGGTAAAAGTTCGTGAAGCACACTCCCTGCTTCGCGTCCCTCGACCTGAATGCGCGCCTGCTCTCGTACCCGCTCGTACGAATGTACTGCCCCGCGCGAGGGTCTCCATGGAAGCGGAACCGGCATTGCTGCTAGATCCGTCATAGTTTCTATGCCGTGCCGTCTTAACTCATCGATATGGACTTTGGTAATCCCGGCCACAAGCGAGAGATGGTCATCCTCTCGACGTTTCCGGTCGCAACGACTCTGCCAACGACAGATGTCGCAATGCTCCTTCGGTTCAGGATAGATCACCTCCCCTGCGTGCTCGATAGCAGCTACAAGGCTGCTTTTGACTCGTCGGAAGTACGCTGCGTAATCGTCCATTCGATACATCTGTGGCTCATACCGGGACCATGGAGCAACTACATAGCTATGTGTCGGGCAACCCCCTTGGATGGTGCCGACTAGATCGGCGTACAAGCAAAGCTGCAAGACAGTTCCACCTTTCGTCTCACGAGCAAGCTTGGTATCGATCACCTCATAAGACCATGTTCCAAGATTGCTCTCGGCCTCTACTCGCCTGAGGACATCCGTGCGACCCACCCAACCATTCGCGCGAAACGCGCCTTGTACTATGATCTCGTCCCCAGCGACCATGGCACTCCTTGTGCGCTTGACCGACTCGTCATCAACTCCGACACCGTCAATTATTGTGACGGATAGACCTTGAGATCGTAGGTGCTCGACAAAGCCTTGTTCATGTCGCGCGCCACGCTCCCAAAGAATCTGCAGCAATGGGTCCCAGATAGCGGGGCGTTCTAGCTCGCCATTCGCCACCGCTAAGTCAAGGCTCGTTAAGTGCCGGCAGTTAAGATGTCCAACTAAGTCAGAAGCACTAAGAAAAATCGAATCGCCTAGCCTTTGCATTTGATTCCGACCTCATCAAAAGTCTATTCAGATGCCCTGTCGTCCAAATGCCAGCTCTAGTGACTTTTAGGATTAGCCAAAGCGCATGCCCCGCTCGTCGAGTGTAGTCAATAGTGAAAGATCCACTGCGGATCGAAAAACAGCCACTCAAACATACCCCGTCGTGCGCTACCTTAGAGCTTCATCCTCATCACGACGCGGCTAGGAACCATGGAATGAATCGCAAGCAGTTTCTCGAGCAACCGGACGTGCTCGGCCTCATCGAGTGGCTAATCGAAAACCTCCCCACTCTGCCAGTGCATCTGAAGGTCGCACGCAGCAGGTTCGTGCGCAAAGCGATCGACTGCAAGGTTCAAGTTATCGAAGCGGTTCAGGCGGAATACCAGTGGGGCGGGAACTGGGAGACGGTCAAGGCGGAGCTGCGCCGGCTGCGCATCCGCTTGCGCCTTGCGGTTCGAGCCCACGATGAGTTCGCCACACATGAGGCCTGCGAAGCGATCCTAGCGTGGGGAAATGTCGATGGCGCCGTCGGATTCCTCAAAGAGCAAATGCACGACAAGAACTTGGTGAATTACCTAAAGCGGTGCCAGGCGCTTCTCGCGCTGGACCGCAAGCAGCAGCTCAACCACCTCACCAAGCAGAACATCCTAAGATTCGACTCGGGCATGACTAAGATCCATGCCCTGCTCGACACCACTGGCTCTCCCATCTATGACGGCCGGGTCGGTGCCGCCATCGCGCTGCTCTACCACCTGTACCGCCAAGGTACCAGCACCACTGCGCCGCAGGCACTGGACTTCGCTTGGGGGCCAGGGATCGGCGACCAGATTCGAAACCCAAAACACTTAAAGCTTGGCTACAACGGTACACCGCAACTCTCCACCACCAGTCGCCACCTTTGGGCACGGCGCCAGCTCCAATTAGGTTGGATCATCCGCGCGGTACTAGAAGGGTCCGAACTATTTTCCAAGCAGCCTCAGCTGGTAGACCGCTGCCACGCCTTTGAAGCTGGATTGTTCATGATGGGCTATGACCTACGCAGTCTAGTCCCCGACGGCTATACGATCCCAGTGCCGCCCAATCCTAACTACCGGGTACGTAGGATGACCCGAGCGACCTGAGATAAACAAGCTGATGGTTGACCTGTATGTAGTTCTCAATACGCAAGAAAATAGCCTTAAACACTCAGAAACGTTAGGACCTGAAGAGAAAGACCAAACAGCATTGGTAAAGAGACCACGCGTGAGCGTCAAAGCCTACGCCCGCCCACGCGGAAGCCGGGAGGATTCCACCCAGAGCCGGTGGTTTTGTGGGGGTAAAAACGGCCAAAAATAAAAAAGGGTCGCGAGATAAAATCTCGCAACCCTTTGATTTATATGGTCGGGACGGAGTGATTCGAACACTCGACCCCTTGCACCCCATGCAGCGCCGCTAAGGTAGCTAACTAACTGATAACGTTAGAATAACCAACTAAATTACCGTGCAAACTATAGGTCATTTTGGCGTTTTGCAAACCTTGCAAATCAAGGCCTTGGCGAATGGTTTTGATTGTTGCTGTGCGGATTAGCAGGTGTGTGACATCTGCGCCTTCCATGGGCCTCCAGTGCCCATGGATCACCCCATAGCCCCCTACTTTTCCCATTGAATGGTACGAAAAGTGGTACGAGCTACATCCCCCTCCCGGCGTCCTGCCGATTGAGCAACCACCCCCACAGCGTGCTACTCGTCACCCGGACCTGTCCGGAATCGCGCCACTCGATTACTGTATATAAAAACAGTGTAACGAGCAGTAATGATGCAACCTGTCAAACCCCCAAGCCACACTGAGGAGTGGTATCGATCATGCTGGGATGCCAGCGCCTGGACCAACCCCAGTGCCAACTACCGGTACCTGATGAGGTTTGCTGACAACTTATTAAAGATGGGGAGCGTCGACGAAATGGAGCGATTCGAAATGCTTGAGCTGGCCACTGGCGCGTTCTGTCACCACATCGAGGAGGCTCCGCTCGCCTGGAGAAATCCAGCAGCGGACTATCATATCTACAACGAAGCCGGGGTTCAGACAGGCAGCGTCAGCGGAAACCGGGTATTTCTTCATGGGCCAGGCGTGAAGCCAGGCCCTATGGAGTTCTTCGCCCAGATCCACGAGGCAGACGGAGACAGGCCCGTCATCACCAGAACCTATGCTCAATATGGCGTCTTCAGGGATCGGTACATTTACACCGAGACTGGCCAAAAGCTCACCCTTGTAGAGACTGGGAAGTTGGTTGACGGGAAGATGATCACGCGCCTAGATGATCCTGACACCTACAGATCGATCATTGATGCAGGGCTCATCGCGCTGGAGGAAGGCGACATGGTCCGTTACGTCGCGCTATGGGAGCGGGAGCAATTCTCAATTTTTAGGCAGTGTTCGAGTTGCTGCGACCGCTTCGAACTCCGCGAGGATTGCCATTCCTGCAAAGGCATGGGCTTCATAGAGGATCAGCTCTGTCCGAGCAGGCTGCCCGCAGGCCATCCTGCTCAGGGTGCATCTTCGAAGAAATGACGCCCCAGCTTCAGTGTCGGCGAGATAGGGATTTGAACCCGTTCCAACCATAATACAGACCGCTCAGGGCCATGAAAAACAAGGATCTTAAGTCGCACCGATGGTTCCTACCGGTCTATAACGGCCCTGAATATGCCCTATTTTTGCCCTAATCAAGTCCTTGACGTTAGGTCCTTCAGGCGCTTAGCGCATCTCTCACTCTTACTGAGTCGGAACTCTAAAGCACGCTCGAATCATCAGGATCTGTAACATATCCCATACACACGCCCAACTCGTACACCGCACCGGCCGCAAAAATTTTGTTTCTACCCGGAGCCTGCTCGTCCAACAGCTCCGCAGCAGCTAGATGACCCAAAAGCTCGACATCTATCCCCATGGATGCCGCCGTACTCAGCACCGCGAGCAAAGCTTCTCTAATTTCGTTAGCCTGTCGGTCATACATGGCGGCGTCTCCTTGCTTTCTTTAACCATAGCGGTATATCGCGAGGGAGAATGACCGATTCGAAATTGAATTAATGGTGGTAATCGCGAAACGGAATTGAGTGGCCCACAGCTCTTGAAGAATTGGAATCGATTTCCGACCTGCGCGGCCTGGCAGGTAATCCGCCACCCGTGCCCCCACAGAGGACTTAAAATCCCTCGTCCTTTGGACGTGCCGGTTCGACCCCGGCTCGGGGCACCAATTATAAAACAAGGGCTTACGTCGGTTTATCTGATGTGGGCCCTTGTCGTTATTGGTCCGCAATTCCTATTTTTCACTCATCCTCTGGCGTCCTGCCAACTAGAAAATCTCTCCTTTCTATCGCCCAGCATTTCCCATATTCAAGCTGCAGTGGCATATACAGCCACTGAAACTAATACGCCCAGCGATCCACACCTCCAGTGGAAATATATAAATCCTCGACTCAGAAAACACCCCAACTTCGTCAGGCTGGTCCAGCCGCGCAATACGCCGCTTTTGAGCATGGCTCCCTGGAATCTTAGTGAATCCCTTAGGGCATGATTAACCCAGCTTTCTGATCCGAACCGTAAACTCAGTGACCTGCTCGGGCGACAGGCAGTTCAACTGACCGAAACGCTCCAGGTGCAGGATCATGGCTTCGTGACTCCCTGGCTCACCGCCCGCGATGCGGCGGCAGGTCTTCTCCAGAATCAGTCGGGCCAACTCTGGGTTCTGGATCATTGAGGTATTAAAGACATTGGCGACGGCTATCGCCAACTTTGCCAGCTCTGGATGGCTACGCCTTAGCATTCGCAGAGTAGCCCGCTGCGTGGGTGTAATCGGTAACGGCACGGCACCTCCTATCGCCGGTTGATGCCCCAGCCACAGGCATCATTCATGGTAATCCACCCCCGGTACTTTGGCATCCAGACGCCTGCAAAAAACACCGGAGTAGTTTTCATGGGTACAACATTTAATGAACGTCCCATTATGCGAAGCAGGGTTACTCAGCCCAAGCTTGAGCCTCCTCTTCAGCGGTAATCCCACACCACACGCAGGTTTCGCCGTAGCCAGGCTCGTACTCTTCTTCCAGCCGAATAACCAGTTGGCCATATCGCTGACCATCATCAGTAACACAGTTGTCACACAGGTTTACAGTCAGGTTGTGCACAATAGAGTTACCGGTCGACAGGTCACCAGTAATAACGCATGTCTTCATCGATGGCTCCTTGATGATGGCGGCGCAGAACAGCGGGTAGGAGCCATGGAGCAGTGTTAGGTGATAAGTGCTCGGGTACGATAGCACATTGAGCGCTTCGGCCATCTAGGTGATAGCGCGAGTCATCGCTGCGATTAAGGTCTGCAGGGTCTGCCTATCATCCTCTCGGAACGAGCGCAGGCTCGCAATAACGGCATGCTCGTCGTCAGACAGCTCTGACACATAGATGGGCATTCGCTTGCCCGAAACGATGAAAAAAATGTCGAACCCCAGGCTCGACAGACGTTCTAAATAATCGGCTCGGGGTGAGCGACTACCCAGCTCATAATTACTTTGGGCATTTACCTTGACGCCGCATAGTTCGGCAAGTTGCGCTTGAGTCAAGCCTTTGGCCTTTCGTTCAGCTTTGAGACGATTTCCAAGCATCGAAGATCTCCGTTAAAAAGGATCGTAAAGCTCGCGTTCACTGTGTGAACTCAGCACGATCCATGCAACTGACTCATTTAATCCGAGAGCTTTTGAATGTTTACGTCCGACACAAAGACGCTGAAAGCAGTTCACAGAAATGCCGAGGTGAGCTTGGTTGAGAAGATGAATGGCACGCGCAACTGGAATGTCGGCTGATTCTCGAACATCTCTCCAGCGGTCATGCAATACCGATCTCTATTGGCGCGATGGGGTTTAATGAATCAGTTTTCGGCGAGATGTTGGTACAGGCTTAGTGCGGAGCCCCAGCAGAATGTATGACACATCCATACCCAGGTGATGTAGCACATAGAAATAATCCGCTCGGGGGAGACGGGCCCCGCTCTCATAATCACTTTGAGTCTTAGCACGAACCCCCGCCTGCATCGCAAATTCCCTGATGCAAATCCCTTGAGCTTTGCGCTCGTCTTTTAAACGTTTTGCGATGGTCACGGGGGCCTCCTTCCTGAGCTGCCCCATCATAAGCGTGCTAGGACAGCGTAGGAAACGCTCAAGAGGATATGAACTCCCGGATCGAGCCCCTCAAACGAGGTTTGAGCGTGATGAAACCGTTGATGCTGGTACGCAAAAACAAGTTCAGCCCCCGAGCAGGCAGAGCAATTCTGCGATCACTACGTGGTAAGAAAATCTGCAACCCATTGATTCATAAATTAATAAAAAAATTCCTAGTAGTTGCTCTAGGCATTCGACTCATGATGCTTGGAAATAGCCGTGATGAATCCATTCAGCTTATAGAGCTGAAAGAGGCTTGGAATGAGCTTTTTTTCGCCCTGACGACTATAGTTTCATCGGAGTCAGCAGATATACCAAAAGCAACCTCTCTATCCACAATGGCTACTCTGGACAACCTATGAATCTGCGCTCGCTCACCATCGCTTCCAGAGCTTCACTTTGTTTCGGCTTGATCACCCTATTAGTTATCGGGCTCGGCGGGTTCGCTTACCTGCAATTAGGTAAATTGCGAGACTCTGAGCAAGACATCGAAAAAAACTGGTTGGCCAGCATTCAGACGACCGACGACATTCAAATAGCGGTACTGGAAGCTCGCGTGGAAAGCATTCGGCTGCTTGCCGCCACTACCCCGGAAGCACGCGCCATGGCAATCGCTCAATTGGCGAAGGCTCGTGATTTACTTAATGAACGGACCGATTTCTATCGGCAGAATTTGATTTCGGATGAAACGGAACGCCAGACCTTCGAACACGCTGCTGAGCTGATGGGAAAATTTCTAGAAGGACTGGCGCGAATCGTCGAACTAGATAGCACACAGCATGATTCGGCTGTTGATTATGCCAATACCGAGCAGAAAGCTCGGTCAGAAGCTTACCAAAACGCGCTTACATTGTTGCGGAAGCATAATGCCGATGGGGCGACAATTGCCGGAACTCGAGCAACAGACGTGTATGACCATAGTAACCATGTCATAGCTTCTATGGTTGGTATTGCGCTAGTGCTGACTATTCTGTTAGCCGTCCTACTCACCCGCAGCATCGTATTGCCTATCAATACTTCGCTGAAGATGGCAGAAGAGATCGCCAATGGAGATTTGCGCCAATCCCTTAACGTGACAGGCTCGGACGAAGCAGCCCGCCTCATGACTGCACTCAATACGATGCAGGCAAACCTGCGCAGCACGATCGCTGATATTTCTGAGGCCTCGGCGCAATTAAGCTCGGCCGCAGTGGAAATGACCGCAATAACCGAAAGCGCTAATCAGACCCTACAGCAGCAGAACAGTGAAATCGACCAGGCAGCTACCGCAGTCAATCAGATGAGCGCGGCGGTCGAAGAAGTTGCTCGAAATGCAACGTCTACTTCGCAGGCCGCTAAAGAGTCGACCCATGCCGCTGAAGCGGGTAACGCTAAAGTCGGAGAAACCCTTGAGGCCATGCGTACGCTGAAAGATCGCGTGAACGTGACTTCAGAGCAAGTTCAGCAGTTGGCTGGACAAACCCAAGAAATCAGCAAGGTGTTAAGCGTGATAGGCTCGATCGCCGATCAGACCAACCTTCTGGCTTTGAATGCTGCAATTGAAGCTGCACGCGCTGGCGAACAGGGGCGTGGGTTTGCCGTAGTAGCCGATGAAGTACGCGCCCTTGCACATCGGACGCAGGCCTCAACGGAGGAGATCGAAGTCATGATTTCTTCAATGAAAGTACGCAGTTCAGAAGTCGTGGATTCAATGGCGGACAGTACGCGAGAAGTTAATAGCACCCAGAATACTGCCGAAGAGGCCGGCCGGTCGTTGCAAACGATCACCGATGCCGCACAAATGATTGATGACCGCAACCAACAAATCGCCACGGCTTCGGAGGAGCAAGCTTACGTCGCCCGCGAGGTAGATCGTGCCTTGGTCAGCATCCGCGACCTAGCCCTGCAAAGCAGTGAGGGTACACGACAGACGTTGACCGCCAGCGGCGAGCTGTCGCAGCTAGCAATTAATTTAAACCGAATGGTTGCACGTTTTCGTACGTGAGTAATGTTGGGGCCCGGTTAGTTGAAGCAAGCCTTACGCCTCTATTCAAAGGAATGAACCACCTATCCCCCAAACGGGAAGCGGAAATTGCGGTGGGTACTGCGCCCCGTTTGGTGATTTCGAGTGGTGCCGGTGAGCAAGGCAGTGGGCAATGTGAGAAATCAAGGCCGCGAGCTGATTGAGGAAGTGAAGTAGCTTAGCTATCACTCTTTGCGAATGCCGAACTGAGCAGCCTTTACCGTGGAGTTCTGGGCCACGCCTGCGGCCAGGTAAAGGCCCATGCGCGACGTGATCACCGTCTCACTGATGTCAACTACCCCACGCTGTGTTTCCAGCTCCCCTGAAAACTTGGCAGGCATAGTGAACGGCTCCTGGTACTTGTCCATTGACCGGTAGTAGAAGGTTGTCGAGGTACCGTTGACCGGCTTGGTGATGATCAACTCCGCTTCCCATGCCAGTATGCCGCGTGAAGATCCGACAATTTCCACCGCCGACACCATTTCGATAACGTCACCAGCCGCGAGGCTGGTAGTGATGAGGTTGGCCGTCGGTTGCATGTAGACGTAGCCACCTGCTGCCGCCATTGTGCCGCCCAGCTCAATGCACTGAGCCTCGCCATAAGCGGCAGGCTCCTTGAACCACCGCGTGGTGATACCGGCCAGGCCAGAGCCGATGGCCTTATACCCATCCGCCAGCACCGACCCAGCCACAGCATTCACACCGGCCGGGAGAGTACCGCCAGTACCGGCCAGAAGCGGATTGGCATTGAGACAGCCGAACGGGCGGATAGCCGAGTAGATATCGCCAGCATCCGTTGGCAGCGGGATGCCTGGAAATTCAAAGTTGGCGGTGATTATCGGCACTACACGCGAGCTGATGAAATCCGCGCCTACGATATGCGGGTGCAGGCCCTCAACAGTCATTTCCTCTGTGAAGCCATCCCAGATATTCACCACGGGCACGAACTGGCTCACGTAGCTGAGCACCCAGTCTTTGTAGGCAATGGCGTTGGCCAGCGCCTGCCCTGCCAGCGCCCGTGCGCCGAATCGTGGCGTGCCGGTGCCCACGATCAAATGCTTGCCGGGCGTATTAAGGAAGGCCGTCACGATCTTCATCACGTTGGCCTTGGTGTCAGCCAGGGTCATACCGGCAGTGGTGCTGTCGTTGGTGCGCGACACCAGAAGCCACAGATCGGCAGTGGACGAAGCGATGCAGGCCGGTAGCCGGGCCATGAACTGGCCGGTGTGGTCGCCGACTTTGCCCTGGTTATCGAGGTAGCTCGGGAACAATCCGGTGCGAGCCGCAATCATGGCGGCGAAGCCGTAAGCCTCGGTGCCGTATGCAGTTGCCGCAATGGTGTGGCAGTTACCGGAAAAACTATCGCCGAGCAGGCCCAGCCCCCGGCGGATTGGCTGGCGGCGCGGCAAAGGATTAACGAGAAGGCTCATTTTTCCACCTGATATGCAGCTGAGCCAATCGGTGTAAAGCGTGTAGGCGAATTCCCCAAATCCAGACGCCATGCGCCGTCTGTACTGAACAAGTCCGTTTGAACCCAGATGCTCCCCACGGCCTTCTCTACCTTGAGGCTGCCGCCATTAGCTTGCACAGCCACCGTGTGTACGCCGTAGCTGTACTTCAGCACGAATTGTTCGGTACGCATTTTGATCTCCAAGATGTTTTAAGCAAAAGCCTCGCGCGGCAAAGCGAGCTTGACCTGCTCAGTCGGCTATGGAACGTCACGAAAGAAGACGTGATGACCCAGCTTCAGCGTCTGCTTGGCCTTCGCCGCCCACGTCGGTGCTTTTGGCATCGTAGTCGCGTAGTAGTGAGTGGCGCCGTCAGTAGGGTCAGGCTGCTTACCGTCAATCACCAGGTCAGCAGCGATACGCGCTTGAGCCAGCTCGCGGAATGGAATCTTCTTGGCCCCGGACAAGAACGGGTAGTTCGGATCGTTCTTGTTCCAGCAACTGAACTGGTAAGCCTTCAAACACACACCGCTGTACCCTTCCCCCCACCAATCCGGCTTGCCGTCATTGTTAACGTCCATGTCGACGCGATTGCGGATGGTCCATGCCACGGCGATCTGGCCGTTTAGGCCTTCACCGCGAGCCTCTCCCCAAAGGGTTCGCGCGAGGATGTCGCGGTCTTTCTCGGATACTGTCATGCTTTTCTCCAGGCGAAAAAAAACCCGCTCAATGGCGGGTTGCGTGTATGTATGGCTTACGCAGGACGGACGGGGCGCTGCGCAATATCCGGGAACATATCTGCTCCATCCTTCCAACTGCTGACCTAGCCCCGGTATTTGAGCCAGTGCTCGCGAGTGACCGCTATGAGATCAAGCAGCGACCTAATAGCGGAACCGGAGTGCCCGAGCTATCACTGATGAGGGGATCCACTTTTGGGAAATTTCGAAAGTAGATACTGGGAGCCAATGCTTGTCAGATGCCCATCATCCCATGCGGTCAACGTCTCAGCCGTGTCTCCCAGACGCGTAAGGCAGCCTTCTGGGTTGCACAAAATTTCTCTAGGAGAAATGTATTTAACTCCAATTTTCTTTGCCATGGCCGCCATATCTTTATCGATTTCAGCAAAACGGTCATCCAAACCAAAAGTCATTCGTTCAGGCACGCGGTGGAGAGGATCTTTGGCAAAGTATTTGTACAGCTCTTTTGGCAACGGATCTTTCCATTTAGGCACAGGGCCAACAAGTTCTACATCTGTAAAACCTGAAGCACGAAGTGCCTCAATCGTAACGTTTATTCTAGCCCAGTCGTAATAATTCCAGCTTGCTGAGAGAACCACCTTCTCAGGTTTGACTCTCTTAATCTCATCAAGAATAGAGTTGTTAATAGTCAAGCAGTGAGGCCTCAGAAAGTACGTTTTTTCATCCATATCCATCCCAAGAATAGGAGGACAGCCTGAAGCTGTACGCTGAATGATATTAAATCGCCCTCCAAAATTCTTTTCGTAGCCTGGAAACAGATGCGCGGCGTGCGAATCACCCCACAAAAATAACGTTTTTCGATCAGCTTTAATATCGTCATGGCAGCTCGAGAACTGATGCTCATCTTGATCAGGATCAAGAAAACAGGAACCCGTTCTATAGACTTTATTATAGTCGTATGTGAAGGCGTTCAAATCTTGAATCAAAATCGGAAACCTAAACGGTGCGCCCCCCGATATAAACAGGAAAATCCCCAGCATGCTGACTATAAACATCGTGAGTACGAGTGCTATTGCTTTCTTGAAAACAGACGAAGCAGAACGGACTGGCCGCTCAATGAACCTGTATGTCAACCATGCGAGAGCAAACGAAAATCCCACTGCGCCGCATCTTAAAGCAGTAGATGGGACTTCACCTTCATGCAGTCTAAGGAAAACCAAGACAGGCCAATGCCAAAGATACAGCGGGAAGCTGATTAGACCAACTCCGACGAGAAGTTTGTTCGATAGGACGATACGGTTAACCCAAGCATTAGGGCCCGCCGAGATAATGCACGCAGCACCGATTGTTGGAATCAATGCCCATACTCCAGGATAACGAAGATCGCTAGACACCTTGATCAATCCTGCCGTCAGTAATAGCACTCCGACAACTGAAAGACATTCTGACAGCGAAGCACTCGACACCTCTACTCCCTTGGCGCTTATAAAAAAATATGCGAGTGCTCCCCCTACAATCAACTCCCAAAATCTCGTGTAAGGGGAATAGAATAGCGCGACTGAATTACCGTCAATACCTTCTATATTTGCCCAAAATGACAGGCCGCCAGTGATAATTATCAATGCTAGCCAACTGAATCTTAGCTTCCAAGCCAAAACAATCAACAGCGGCCACACGAAATAAAATTGTTCTTCAACACCAAGACTCCATAAATGGAGAAGCGGCTTAGTATCAGAGGCCGCATCAAAGTACCCTGCCTCCATCCACAGCAAAATATTAGATATGAAGCCAGCACCACCAGCAGCATGCTTACCAAGAGCGGCGTATTCACCGGGAAGCAAAACAAACCAGCCATAAACCAGACTTGAGAACAACACTAAAGCCAAGGCAGGAAATATTCTATTTACCCTTCTAGCATAAAAGCCCAAGGTGCTAAACGAGCCTGACTTAACACTTTCAAAAATTATGATTGATATCAGAAACCCAGATATAACAAAGAATATATCTACACCTATAAATCCGCCACGAACTATAGACGGAAATGCATGATAGGCAACCACAAAAATCACGGCTAACGCTCGTAGCCCATCTATGTCAGGTCGATATTTCGGATGGATTAGACCCACGCTATCCTTTGCACTAACTGAACCACCCAAAACATTTTCCCCCTATACCCCACAAAAACAGCGATGAAATATCAGCACCAATTTCCATACTGTTGATGAAGGGCACAAATGACTGCCTTTTTGGCAAAGGCAGTTATTCTCTTGATGGACGCGCAGAAATGCAACCGGATTTATGGGACGTCCTTGAAGAATAAATGGTTCCCTAGCTTCAGCGCCATCTTGGCCTTGGCAGCCCAAGCAGGTGGTTTCGGCATCGAGGTCGCGTAGTAGTGAGTCGCGCCGCCAGTTGGATCAGGCTGTTTGCCGTCGGTCAGCAGCGAGGCGCGCTTGAGCCAGTTCGGGGAACGGGATCTTCTTCGCGCCACTCAGGTACGCATAATTAGGATCGTTCTTGTTCCAGCAGCTTAACTGCCAATCCCTTTTGCACACACCGACATAGCCTTCTCCCCACCAGTCTGGCTTGCAATCGGCGTGCAGATCCAAATCAACGAGGTTTCGGATGGACCAGGCCACAGCGATCTGCCCGGCCAGCCCTTCGCCGCGCGCCTCGCGCCTCGCGCCTCGCGCCTCGCGCCTCGCCCCAAAGTGTGCGGGCCAATACGTCGCGGTCGTTTTCAGTTGTGGTCATTCTTTTCTCCGGCAATAAAAAAACCCGCTCAACGGCGGGCGTTTTTCGTAAAACATCAACTGCCTTAGCCATAGAGATTCAGGAGAGAATCTGAATCGCTATAAGCACGGCGTCCTTATTTGTGCCGTTGCGTGGCAGAGCCAATGGTCTGATAATCGAGTTTTCCGCGCTGCGAAAACCAAACTACCTACAGGAACCCATGAAAGTGAAAGCAATTAAACATTTAAAGAAACTGTTTAAATCGGATATTCCTGACGAATTTCGGGCCGAATTTGAAAGCGAAATAATGTTGACGAATCCCGCCGTGGACCTATCAAAGTCGGTTGAGGGCCGTTACATAGATCAAGCTCTGGAGGCTCAATGGCAGGAGTGGTATAGCGCTCAAAAGCAAATGGCTAACCAGTGGTAGTCACAGGTTCTCCGGCGCAGATGGCCAGCTCAGGAGCTCAGGCGTTACTTCAACTTCCTTTAGTTTTCGATAGTAACCCTGCCACTCCTTGGCGCTCAGCACTTCCGCATCGGTCGCGTTCCCTAGCTGAAGCGAGACAAGAAGAGGCGTCATGACCTGTGAGGCATAAGCCATCAACTGCGCCTTCTTGGCTTCATTGCTGGCCATAATTTGAGCCGCGCTTTCTTGGTTGGACGGCGGTGCTGAAAACTGCCCTTCTTGGTATAGCCATCCCTGATCTGGCTTTGGTGACATGTCCTGTATTTCAATCATCTGAGCCACTAGCTCAGAGGGGAAGCGCTCAACTATGGGTGTCTCCGCCCCCGATTCATCCATAACTGGATTGATTATTTCGCGGACAACACCGCTTTCAACTCGCGCATATATATTCATCAGGCATATTCCCTGTAAATTGCAAATCCGTCGGCCCCTTTGCCGCCGCTGTTCGCACCAGAGTTAGCGGCGCTTGCTACACCACTGCCACCGCTACCAGGCGCAACACCTGGCGCGCCGATCGTGTTGACCGCGTTCACACCGCCAGAGCCATAAAACGATGCCCCCCCAGCGCTTGATACAATTTGCCCAATGGAAGGCGACCCTAATAACGCAACCGTTGGAATGCCACCGACACCGTTGACATCGCCGTTCACACCCGTGCCTGGCGGCATTGACGCGATAGGTGCGGCATACGCAGGAAAAGAGGATGTCGCGGAAAATCCAAGACCGCCAGACCCGCCTGTTGCTGAACAATAAGAGCCGAAGCTGGTGGTACCGCCATTGTTCCCATTGTTCGGCCCTGGCGCTGGTGCGGCGCCACCTCTACCGACGGTCACCGGATGAGAGGTCAAGCGGCCGATCACTCTGCGTCGTACGTATCCACCTGCCGCACCACCAACGCTATCTGATGCCTGAGAGGCACCGGTGGCTCCGCACCCGCCGCCTGAGCCACCACCGCCCGGGCCTTCCAGGTCTGTGAACGAGAGGGCAAGCGGGTGGGGAGTGAAACTCAGCGCACCCACTGCGGTGAAAGGCGCGCCATCTACTGAAACCTTCTGGACCCCATCGACAATCGCATAAATGGTCTGACGGACCAGACGTCCATTGGCAACAGCTTTGATGGCGTCCAGAAGCTGTGTATTGTTCTCCTCGTCCGGAACCAGACCTGCCGCTTTGATGACGTTCAATAACTCATCAGTTACGCCATTGCCCCAAGCAGACGGAATCAGTGACCCTTGAACCCCAGTAGCGGTGTCCTCGTCCACGAACTTACCGCCCACCAAGCCTACGCTCGGCACGCTCTTTGGATAATCCACGGATCTACTCCTTATTCATAATTGATGTGCTCGACGGTGTGAACGGGTGCAGCCCGACGAATCAAACATTCGATAGCAGTGCCAGGGTTTACGCCGAAACGCTCTCCCCAGTAGCTCGCCCCAAATCGCCGACCCTGTCGCTTTCGCCCGCCTGTGTTCAACTTCCACATGAACTGAACGCTCCAGGTTCCGAAGTGCGCTACCCCAAAACGAGAGCGCCCCATTCGCGGCGTGCGGTACTCTGTGACTGTTGCGCCTGGGTAGCCTTGGCTGATCGCGATCTCGACATAGAACGCCGGTGTTTGACCGCCAACCGCCACCAGCCTTTGCCGCACTGACAGACGACGATCTTCGAACGACGGATTCAAGCCAAGGCATGGATCCGGCAAGCCCATTACCCGCTCCCAATCGGGCACCAGTTCGCTGACGCCATTGGGATCCATCTCGTTGAGCAAGTCGAAAGCCCGCAAATCAATCCGCGCGAACTCCAGTGAAAGCCCCGTGATGACCTGATCAACTTCCGGGACCTGCTCAGGATCCCAAGCCGGGCCCGCCGGAAGTAATGCTCGCAACTGTTCCGCGTACTGACCGGCGGTCCTCAGGGAAGCCATTGCACACCCCCATAGGTCAAAAGCTGGTTGGGCGCGGCCACCTGATCGGCGGCAGGGAAAACCAGCCGGTGATCGGTCTCGCCTGCCGCACCGCTTATGGCTTCTGCAATGTGGGTCAGTAATAGAGTCTCACCGAGACCGGCCTCTCGGTTATGAAGGTCCATAAGCTGCAGTTCGACAGCACTGCGCACCACTGAGGTGTCAGGGCTCAGCCTGATCTGATAGACGATGTTTTTTTGCACTGGCGCGAGGACGTAAACCTCGGCTGTTACCGGCCGCTCTATCTCGATGTGCGCATAGACTTCGGCCAGCTGCGCGGCATTCGGCACAGGGTTCGCATCATCGTCACGCATGAAGAAGACAGCTACGGTTCCCGGTCCCAAATATCTGCGCACGCACCAGGCCCGCGTCACGCCCGGCACTTCAAGCGCCCAAGTCACGTAATCGTCCTGATTGCCGCCGTGGGGGATGACACGATATGACCTGATCACCCGAGCCCGCAAAGACTCAACGCTTTCCTGCGCGATGCCACCGGTCAGCCCATCAGCCAAGACCGTGAAGCTGCTATTGATGCCTTCAATCGGCTGCACTGCAGTCAGCACCAGACCTGCCTGAGCGTTGCCCAGCACGCCTGCATCCACCGCCTCAACTTCAGCAAAATTGTTGCCTGCGCTGGTGACGAGCGAAGCACTGACCCTATATGCGCGACCATCGCTGGCCTGCAGGACGGTGTCAACATCCAGCGGCGCGCCAGCAGCGGCAGTGAAGCTGGCCATGCCAGATGCTGGCTGAGCTGCTTTTCGGGGCTGCTTCAATCGCAGAGCAGCCAGCCGCACAAGGGTTTCTTCTTCAGCGGTGTCCGGCAGGATCTGCTCGGCAATCCAGCCCATGTAACCGTAAAGCCCATACGCTGCGCCGCTGTGGGCACGGGACAACACTTGTGCGTCCGATTGGCGAAGCGAGTCGCCCGTCAGATCAATCTGCGTTCTGCTGACCAATTGGGGTAGCGTGGGTGTTTCAAACGGCATAGATCACCTGCCACTGATCGGAAGCATTGAGGCGTACGGTCTGACCGGTTGTAAGGGTCAGGACCACGCCGAGATTGAGTCGGTTAATACCCACCTGTTCGGTGGTGATATCGATTTGACGGATGTGCTCGTCATCAATGAGCCACTGAAGGGCCTCTTGGGCGTAGAACACTGCATCGCGTCGAGTGTCCGCGTTGAGCCTGACCCGCCGCAGCAACCAGAGGCGAGAACCGATACGGTCATCGGCCACTGTTGGATAGGTGTCACCCCACCACCCGTAAAGCTCATCATCGTCAACAGGGTCGTCAGGCCCTGCCCGCCGCCATGTGAACAGACTGATCACCACAGAACGCAGAAGGGACGCCTCAAAACTACCGGCGATCAGCATCAGGCACCTCCTGCCGGTGGGCCGCTTTGGCCATCGCCAACTTGTACGGCAATATGCTCGTGCTCTATCTGACTGATACCGGCCGCAACCTGATCGCCCTGAGAAACTATGGTCCCGGTCTGGGTGATCTGGGGTGTATCGAAATTCACACCTGTGGAGGCTTTGATGTTCAGCGTTTCCGTTTCGATATCTATGATCCGGCCGCGCTTGAAGTGGACCTTGTCGCCCTCATCCGTAAAGATTGCGACCTCGCCTGGCTTCAGTTCCTTGATGCGGTAACGGCGGTCAGCGACGACAAGAACAATTCCGTGGGATCGGTCGCCGCCCATAAAGGCCGTAATCGCTTCGGCACCCGCCAGCGGATTGCTGGTGAAGCCGTATGGCTCAAAATGCTCTAGGTCGTCCTTCACTTCCCCGGCGGTCAAACGCATCTGTAACGCCTGCATCTTAGAGACGGCATTCGCGAGCACGACGGTTCCGCGCACCAGCATGCTGTTCAATAGATTCATTTTTTCTTGTCCCAGTCGGCAGGAAGCAGGTACTCGAATTCGTCGTCACCCTTCTTCAGCTTCCGTTTTTTGTGCGGGTCGAACGGTTCGGGCTCGAAGCCGTCCGGCGGCCCCACCACCATGGTGGTGATGGTTCCTTCATCGCTCAGCGAGTAAGTGATTTCGGAGATGAGCATGTCTCGATCAAACCCAATGATCGGATCCACAACGCGGACCAGCATGTTGTGCCTCCAGAGCGCGCCGTTGGATTGCCGCCATCCCTGAACCTTGTAGGTAGCGCTCAGAGCCTTGCCCATCCGGTGGCCACGCTCCCAGTTGGCCCGCGCCTGCGCCAGCTCGTTGGTCAACTGACCAGACTCGTGAATGAGCTTCACTCTTTTGCGCCTGGTCCGGTCGTCAGTCACTGACGCGGAGACTTCGGAAACGGTCTTGCCGAAGTCCTCATCAGTGCCGGTTCGCTGGCCGATCACGCGGTACTCCGAAAAAACATCGGCGAAGTCGAGCCCTGCATCTCCGCCCAGCACGTTCCTGCCAACCTCCAGCCGATCCACTGCCCGCCCCTCGCTGCCAGGCATTGCTAGAACGGCCCGGCCCTTGGCGTCATCGGTGGAGAACACGCGGAACAACGTAAGCAAACGGTCAATGGATTCAAAAACCGTTTCGCCTGGCTCAATCGTGTGATCCGAAACCTGTCCGGTCTCTGGTATTTCACTTCGAACAGTGACTCCGTATGGCGAAGCCAGCGCCCGGACGATGCTGAGCACACCTTGTTTTTTCCATTGGCCCGGCTTGTTGATGGCAGCACAATCAACCAGATCAGCCGTCAGAGACCGCCCTGCCACCGAAGTGGTGACCTGCTTGTCGTCGAAGCTGATCGGTGTGGAAAACACGTAACCGGTCAGTACTAGGTCGCGGCCAATGCTGACTTCGCACTTCGCACCATTTCTGATAGGCACCGACACTTTCTGCCCCGGCCACTTCCATGTGATGCCCAGCCTGAAATCACGGGCCTGTCGCTCGATGCCGGCCGATACCTCCACCGTTTTCCAGCCGCCATAATCCAGACCATCCACAGTTAAGGTGACAGCGTTAGCTAGATCGAGCATGCGATACCCCAAAAATGTGTACAAAAAAACCTCGCCGAAGCGAGGTTTTATTTTTCCGTAAATCTGTTAGGTATTCTTGTAGAGACCTAGAACCTCATCGACATCAATGTCGTCAGGAAGAGGTAGAGGAGAAACTTTTATAATCGGTTCATTTGAGAACTTAGCCTCAGCAATAACTCTCGCTGTTTCGTTGATCGAGTAAAAGCTTCCTTCTTCATATTTCCAGATTTGCACACTCCCACCTGGCACAGAGCATCCAACCATGACGCGCTTGCCGTAACGCTTAGGGACGCAGCTTACTCCACCGCCTGCAAATATCTTTTGATCAATATATAGTCTTAATAGCTTATTTAGGTCGCGAGATGGAACCGTCTGACTGTCTGGATTCATGATGGCATAAGAAGTTTCTAGATCATACGTATCGCTCTCAGCTACAAAGTTCTGATCTTGCGTAGGTTCTGGAACTATCAAGGAGACGAAGAAAAACGTTGCGAATCCACCAAGCGCACACCCTAAAACATTACCAACGTGCAAGCCGCGCTTCCCTTGAACTTTAACGATAAAGACCCAGACTAAAACCCAGACAACCACAGTAAGTATCATAAGAATCACTACATAACCCCTCCAAAGTTTCCTGTCCATCGAGACTACAATAAACCTAAAGGCAACACATCACAGCTCAGCGATCTTTAAACTCACTGGGGGCACAAAGCCTGGGTGTGTGATGCGATTGCGCTGTACGACTTCAGCCGAGCGTGTGGCATCGCCGAATCGGCGGTAAGCCAGAACCAGCGCAGGCAGAGATTCAGCGGGTTTGATATCGACCAAACGCACACCCGAAGCCGCTACCGCGGTGAGGTGGCTCACCAGTGCTCCGCGCAGCGCGTTCAGTTTTTGGTAGTGATCAGGATCCGCCTTAAGCGATGCCTCCCAGATGGCCGCGTTCAGCGTGTCACGCAGATCAATCACGTCATCAGCCACCGGCACTTCGGCCCTTTCAACCGGCTGAATCAACTGCTGACCAACGGACGGGGTTGAATTGACGGGTACGCCCGCGTTTGCAGCAGGCATGTCAGCCACAACTTGAGCGACCTTAACGAGCGTCGCATCCTGCACCAGGTTCGCAGTGGCCTGAGCCGCGCCACCTGTATCTGCTCCGCTGTTCTGGCTGACGAGATTGATGCTCGATACCGCTTCTGCCTGCCGTGTCGCATCAGCCACCTGCGCTCGATATCCGGTACTACCGCTGCCGCCATCGCCACCAAACCCAGCAAAGAAGCTGCTGAACATTGAGCTCAGTCCTGACGGCGAATTAACCAGGGAATTTGCAAAAGCGGTCGCGTTTGAATACACCCCGAGAAACGGCGAGAACTGCGATTGGATAACGCCGTAGACGCCTGACAGGTTGTTCCGCAAGGCCATCACGTTGATGCGCGCCGAATCAACCTTGGCCATCGCCGCCTTGTATCGGCCTAGTGATGAATCCAAAACGACTTCGGAAGCCTGGGTAACCTGTCGCTTGGTGTTGGCCGTGGCCGTCGGGTACTTGCGAGGCTTCTCCGGATAGAACGTCAGATCAAACCGCGCCATCCCCCCTTCGCGGCGGTCGTGCTGCAGCTCGCACTCGCCGACCTCGACCTGTATACGCCCCAGCCAAGGGTGAACCAGCTCGCCCGGCCCTTCCTTCTCCAATGCCTCGAGCAACTTGTCTCGACGTTCGAAACAATCTTCACCGATGACAAAGGCTGCCAGCTTATGGACCTGAGCCTGTTTGCCCAGCGTTTCAAAAAACGGTTCGTCTCTCTGGGGGTATTCGTGCAGTTGGCCTTTACGGCCCACAGGCACAGCGGACGAGTCGACGACGAAACGAATCCCACGAAAAGACGCAGGCAAGAGACTGTCCCGCCAAGTTGGTGCCATTGACTAGCCTCCCGCGCTGACTGTCCGGTAACCGACCTTGGGAGTCACGGTCAGGCCGGGCTGATTGGTTTTGGGTTGATCAACCCGGGTGCCAGGCGGCGCGCCGGTCAGGTTGATGTTGAGCTCACCTTGTAGCTTTGTGCCGTTGTTGGCCGCCGACTGCATAAGCAGGCTGCCAGGTGCGGGTAAAGATGGCTTGCTGAGCAAGGCACTGGTGCTTGGGATGCCCATGGCATTGTTATTCGCAGCCTGATTAGCGAGCGCGTTCTGCGATGCGTTGGGTGCCAAATACTTTCCGTCGCCACCGCCTGGTCCAGCATTGCGGAGACGCTGCGCGTCAGCGGCCTGCTGAACTTTGGCGGTCAGCCCCGGCCCACCATCTTCAAGCCCCATTAGTTTCATGATCGGTTCAATGTATGGCTTGATCTTGTCGAACATCCCTTTGAACCAGACAACAATGGGGTTCCAGTTTCTGATGATCACGCCCAATGGCGACCACTCAAAAATCTGTTTCATAAAGTCCATGAACGGCGTGGCCATGGCCTTGATCAGTTCCCACAGAGCCGTGAAGAACGGCCCCACTGTCTCCCAGTTCGCCACGATTAGCCCTGCTGCCGCAGCGATCGCTACAGCGATTATCCCGATCGGAGTAGCAGTGAAGGCAACCCCCATGATTCGAACTGCGATAGTTGCAGCGAAAGCCGCCGCACGGATCGCCATGAAGGCAGCGCCAGCAATCCCAAGACCCCGCACCAGATTCGGGTTGGCCGCGATCATCTCGCCAACAGTCGAGATGAGCGGACGCAATCCATTAGTTACGGCGTTGATTCCCGGCAGCATTGCATTACCGATAGCGCGTGCCACGCCTGCAGCCGCGTTACGCATTAACTGCAGATTGTTCGCAGTGGTTGCCGCTCTGGCTGCGTATTCCTTGTCCATCGATCCACTGTATTGTTTTTGATCGGTCACCTTTTTCAGGTTGCTTTCCAGAAGATCCAAATTGGTCAGCAGTGGAGCTATCGCGCCAACCGATTCGCTGCCAAACAAGGTAGTCAGCAGCCCAGCCTGTTTTTCGGGCGCGATGTCTTTCACGCGCTTGAGGACATCAAGCAAGGTGCCTTGAGCATCATTCTGCATGCCCTTCGCTACAGCCTTAGAATTCAGCCGTAGCGCTTTGAACGCCTGCTGCTGCCCTTTGGTAGCGGCAGAACCTTTCGTCATGGCCAGCATGAAGTTTTTGATGCCAGTAGCGGCGACTTCCTGCTCAATGCCGACACCTGCCATCGTAGCGCCCAAGGCGGCGATCTGGCCGGACGCCAAGCCCGCGATCGCACCCAGCGGGCCAATGCGCGTGACGATATCGGAAATCTGTTTGGTGTTCGCCGGGCCGGTGTTGCCCAGGTAGTTGATCTTGTCGGCCAGGCCCTCTACATCGACCTGGGTCATTTTGAACGACGTCCGCCACTTGGCCATCATGTCGCCGCTTTCCTCGGCGGTCTGGTCAAAGGCGATGCCCATTTTTACCGCGGCTTCGGCAAAGCCCAGCAGCTCTTCACGAGCTATGCCGGACTGACCGCCCGCAGCAACGATCTTGGCGATATCCCCAGCGGCCATGGGCAGACGCTCAGACATGCGCCCGATGTCGTCACCCATCTGCTTAAATTGATCGGGCGTCTTGAAGTCCACAACCTTCTTGACGTCCGCCATCTGCGACTCAAAGTCGATGGCAGCGCGGGCACCGGCCACAAATGGCGCGGCCAACGCACCGCCTGTGACCAGATCACTGAAACCGATCTTGCCCAATCCGGTTTTATCGAGACCTTTCTTGAAGCCCGCAACGTTTTTGCGGATCCCGGCGAGTTTTGGCGACAGCTTGTCGACGCCGGTGATCAACGCCTTGAGCTGAAACTTGTCTGCCATCACGCCCCCTTCAGGGTTTGGTTAATCCGTTGAGCCTGTTCGAGCGATTCGAAGATGACGTCCAAAGGCATGTCCATCATCCCGGCGGGGTCGGCTTTCCAGAAATAGGCGAGGTCGTAGACCACCGTAATCAGGCGGTCGACTTGCTCGACTCCGCGCTCATGAAAAAACCAGCGATCTCCCAGCACAGGGTGTTGAAGTCAGAAATGTCGAGCTGATCAACACTGGATGCAGGAATAGACGCGCAGACAGCGATGTATTTGGCGGCGACGTCCATATCGAGGGTGACAGCCTCGTCCTTGTCGATCTTGTAGGGCAGCGCCTTGATAGCCCGCACCTCTTTGGTGGTCGGCCGACGGAGAGTGATTTCTGTTACTTCCTGATCGTGGGCCGTGATGGGCACTGCCAACGTAGTGGGCTTTGTCATTGCCAAACTCCTTTGTTGCCGTCGAATTGCAGCTCGATGGTGCCGTCATCGCCATTGGCACTTGGCTCATCCACCAGGTAACCACCCGAAAGCACGTAGACCGTGCCGTTTTTGAATTCGCATGTCACCGTCATGTCGGTGCCATCGACCAACTGCTTACGCGGGAAGTCAGGCGTTAAGACCGCCGTAAACTTCAAATACGGCGGCAGGTCCTCTTCTTTGAAGTAGCCGGTCACAACCGTTTCCCGCTTCTTATCCGAAAGCGGTGCCTCGCCACCGCCTGTAAGCACCAATTGCACACCGTCCACCTTGATGTAGCAGGTGCCCGCAACTTTTTGACCCATGGTCTTTGACTCCAGAAAAAAGCCCGCACGCGGCGGGCTTGAAGGGTTGGGCCAGCTTTACTCGGCGGTGGCGTCGTACTGCAGGCGGAACTGGTTAAGCATCGCGAAGATGCGCAACCCGTTGATGTAGTCAGGCGGGAACAGCACGTTCAGGCGGCTTGGGTCGTTCGCATCACGCTCGACGATCAGATGCGCCTGGAACAACTCAGCGTTCTCCACGTGACCCTCTTCCTCGAGCTTCGAGTACTGAGCAACCAGCTCGCTGCGAATGACATTGGGCGTAATGATCGCAGCGCCCGCGCCAAAACGTGTGCCGTCGTTGGCGAGCTTGTGGCGACCGTACTTGCTCGTGATGATGCCCTTCAGTCGGCGAACGATGAAAGCCGACTGGTGCATGGTCTCGCTGTCAAGGTACGAGTTGTCAGGCTGGCCGTAAGCGTTCTTCTGGTAAGTGGTGACCGAACGCTGGATACGCACGTAGCCGCCTTCGAAGTAAGCAGTAGCAATGCCATAGCTGAGCAGAGACTGACGCTCTGTCAGGGTGAAGCGCTCGCTGGCCGATGCCGGATCAACACCGGGCATCGCGCCGCTTTGAGTGATACGGCTGGCATCAGTTGATATGAACACAGCGGTACGTGAAGCCAACGCAGCGGCCTGAACCCACACCGGCTGAGGAACACCAACCTCGACGCCTTGAATAGTCATGTGCTGGTCGTTACGCGCCTGCCCGGCAGCCACAAGCGTGCCGATGGTGCCACGCTTGGCGCTGTAGACGTGCCCGAACAACTGTTTCGCCCAGCTCCAGCGGCCGACATTGTCATCCATCGCTGCCTTCCAGGCATCAAGGGAGGTCGTATCAGTCCACGGCTGACAGATGAATTCGAAGGGTTCGTCGCCCAGCGCGGCCAGAGCCGCCAATTGATCCGGCGTGCCTACGCCGCCGGACATCGCGACCGCAACGGCCGTCAGCCCGGTCGGGGTCATCTCGCCGCTCGACTTGCCGAGCCGGTTCATTTCGAGCTTGATATCGTTGCCGCTTTCGCCAGACCACTTGCACGTCAGCGTCAAGACACCAGCAACGGCTGTCGCCTTCACAGGCAGGTCTGAAGTTGCATTGATCTTGACCGCCAGTGCTGCAGCCACCTGATCAGCCGTCGAACCGCTTACTACGGTGGATTGCACGCGGACGCCGCCTACATACAGGCTGAGCAGACCGACCTCAGTCGCAGCGCCGGTCAGCGTGACAGTGCCTGTGGCCGCCGTTCCTTCGGTGCCCTTCAAAGGCAGGCACCAGATTTCGCCAATGGAATCGGATTTGCGCCAGGTGTCATACATTGCCGCCAGCATCGAACCCTGACCGCCAATGGTTTTTGCCACTGCAAGGCTGGAGACCAGAACGAGCGAGCCGATTTCAGGCGCGACCGAATCATCATTGACCTGGCCGACAATCAAACGACGAAGCGTCGATGACGCACTGTTGGCCGCCGAGTTATCCATTTCCGCGTAGAACAGCGGCACGCGGATATCGGCCGGGATGTTGTTAAATCCGATGCTCATTACTTGGATACCTCGGGTGTCGCCACTTCGGCCTTGGTGGATTTGGACTTGTCAGCCTTGATGGTGACATCGCCATCAGCCTGACGACGACGCCACCAGACGCTATCGGTCACTTCCCGGCCCTCCTTGGGCAGCAAGTCGTAAGCTTCTGGATCGGGCACGGATCGGCCCGCGACGGGCACCACTGTGATGCGCTGGGTCATGGGTTAACGTCTCCTGAAAATTTGACTTCGATACGCCCATCCGGGCCGGGTGATTTGAGATTGCGGTCTGCGGGATCGATGCAGTCCATGTTGATGGTGACGCCGGTGAATCCCGGCAGGCCATCCAGCTCCCACTCGTGCCACGTCTCGGCAGGATCACTTGAGGCGTTGCGGCCCAGCTGGAACTCCGCCATGAAGCTGAAGCGGTAGATAACCCGTGCGCGGCTGATATGCAGAAGCGCGCCACCGGCGTACACCATCGGGTCGTATTCTGCGCCGGGCCTCCAACCCACCAACGCCCGCCATAACTCCGCGCGGATGAGGTGCAATGCATCATTGGCCTGCTGACCGCGCTCATCAGCGGCGTCTATCACAATGACTACGTCGATCTTGTCGGTGATCACCTGACGCACGCCGTTCTGAAGATCGTTATCTGTGGCGGCGTCAGCAGTGGTTATGACATAGGCCGATGGGTGCGAAAGCTTTGCGCTTTCAGCCACAGCGTCCCAATCAATGCCTCCCGCCACGCGATCGGCAAAGACGGGGCAAGTCGCTCGCAGATGAGCAACGATAGGATTAATCAGCATGGGTTTACCTGGTGTAGTGCGAATCAGCCCAGCGCGGCAGCGAACGCGGCCGAAAGTATCGACTGAACATCGGATGATGAATCTTGCAGGCCGTCAGCCACGTAGTTGTCACGCGGCGTGATACGCCATTCCCCGGCGGCACGCTCAGCAATTGCAGCAGCGCGGGTTCCAGCGGCACGGCGGTTGGACTTGCCTTTACCCTTACCGGGCGCAAGCTTGCCAACACGGCGGCCCTTCTTCACGCCGTAGTGCAGATAAGCTGGGTAGAAATCCTTCATCGCCCCGGATTTGTGGGGAGCGATCTTTACCAGAAAGCCCGAGCGCGACACTTTGAAGCGAATCGATTCCAACGTGGCACCAGTGCGGTTGACGGGATAGCCATCCTGCCCCTTGCCCAACGCCAAATTCATTTGGGCGCGCTGAGTCACCAGCTTCCCTGCTTTGCGCATCCCCTTACGAATTTCGCGCTTGTCGAAGGCGTCACGCTGGAATTGGTCAAAGCCTTCGACGTGCAGGTAACCATCAAGGGATGCGGAGTTAGCCATAAATGCCGCCTCCGGACTGGGAGGGTGTGACCTCCTCCACCTCGATCAAAGTGAAGCGGCGACGCCCATTCATATCAGCGTTACGTTTTACCCGGTAAAGCGGGGTGTTGGGCACGACTACGAAGCCGGGTAGCTCACCTGATGCCTGTGTTACGTGAACCAGCTCGTGCCTGTCAGTAACACCGGCGATCAGTCGCAGGGTGATTCGATGAGTGATTTTGTTGTCGGTTTGCACGCCAGCCGAATAGATCGCCGTACCAACAGGTTCGATCTTCGCCCAGCGAGCCTTGAGTTCCGAGAACGTGGAATCAAGGCCCATATCGGCCGCTGGTATGTCTGTCCGCTCACGAATGGCCAGCCTCCGATTCAGGTCGCCAGCACCAGGTTCTTTGTAAGCCATCACACCCCCCTACCAACGCGGAATGGCGTCAATAGCGATTTCGAACCCATCGGGAGTTCGCTGAACGAAGTGCCGGTGACGACGTCCTCACGATTGCTGTAAAGAGAACCCAATATCAGCAAACACGCCGCCCTGATGGATGGTGTAATCACAACCGGGGACTCTCCCGAACTTCCATCCAAGACCGCAGTAGCCAACGATTCCGCATCAGCGAAGAAACGCCGATTCATAAAGTGTGAGGCGCTGTCCTCGGCAGCCTCAAGCAACAGCTCCACGTGCGAACGATCATCGTCCTCCGCGCGCAAATGCTGCATGGCTACATCAATGGGGATGGCGCCCATATCAGGACTTTGGTTTTTGGTCAGTGGCAAGGCCTGCAGCAATCAGCGACACAGCATCATGCTTCGCAGATTTGTAACCTTCACCGCCTGCGCGGCGAATTTCCTTGCCGTCCAGATAGCTGCGCAACGGGTAGATGGTGATCAGGTTGCCTTCATCATCACCGACCGCAACAACTGCAGCGACGTCGGATTCGCCAGAATCAGATGAACCATCCGTTTGGCTTTCTGAGCCTAGAACGGTGACGCCCTGCTGATCGCCTGCGGTGGCACTAGCCTGGCTTTCTACATCAGAGGCGGCATCGGTCGACGTGCCCGAGGTTGTGGGCGAATCTGGCCCCGGCTGAGCACCTGTCTGCAGCGTATCAACTTGACCGACCGCGCCCGAAGCCACAGCGCCCGCCTCGTTGGCTTGCAAACCGTCGCTTTGCTGAGCATCTGCTGTTTTGTTGGCGCCTTGATTAGAATTTGAACGTGCCATTTCTTATCTCCAGAATGAGGGAGGCCGCCCGCAGGCGGCACTCTTATGGCGATCAGTTAGCCGGAGTCAGCTCGCCAGTTACGAAGGCTTCGGGGCGGTACACAGCAAACGCCAGTCGCTCTTCAGCACGGATGCTGACCATGTTGTTTTCGAAGTCTTTGTCGTTCTCGGTAGAGACCAGAACCTCGATACCCATGCGGTCATAGATTTGGGCGGCCAGGCTGAATGCGCCAGTCAGGAACTGGTTTTGCACAATCGCCTGGGTTTCCACTACTGGCAGGTTCCACAGGCGGGGGGCGGTGCCCTCCTGCGGCTTGCCGATGATGTAACGCCCTTCGCCATCCTTGAGCAGCTCGATCGCAGCCCAGTCGATCGGGTTCAGCACGATGCCAGTGGATGGGAACTCGGCCAGCATGGCTTGCAGCAATGCCAAGCGAATACGGTCGATCCGCTGAATAGCCTGCACCTCAACGCCCGCTGGCGGCGCATAGATTTGCGCTTGAGGGATGATGCCCTTCAGGTTATTACCTGTCCCGTTGCCGTACAGCAGTTGAGCTTCTTCTGCCAACAACAGACCGTAGCGCGCCCGGGCGTCGATATAGCTCTGCAGCGCCGAAGCATCGTCCAGAATCTGGCGACTACCTTTGAACAGGTGTGCAATGGTGCGCACGTTTGCATTTTCCAAGGCAAACTTCAGTTCGCTGTAAGGCTTGGCCAGCCCTTCACCCACGATTGCGGCGTTGTTGGTGAAACCGGTTTCACGAACGTACTCGACGGCGTTGCTGTCAGTAGTTCCCGGTGCAACCAGATCACGAATGGTCAATCGGCTCTGCGGAGCCAGGATGACGCCAACTCGGTCAGCCTGGACCAGGGCACCGCCGGAAGTTGGAACAGAGGTGATCGCTGCACGCGGCACCTCAACGCGACGAGAGCCCCGAAACGAGCTGGTAACTCCCTCTTCGGCCATCTTGATCGCTACCAGGTCGCCGGCCGATTGCTGGATCTGCTGATCACGCGGCTTGCTCGCGTTGACGAGCTTCTGCTCGGCATCCTGCATTCGCGCCTGGAGTTCGCCCTGCTTCATCAGCAGTTCGTCAACCTTGGTACGAGTTTCGGCCTGCATTTCACCGGAGGCTTTGATTTCCTTTTCGGTTCGCTCGGCGTAAGTCCTGATTTGATCACCGACGGCTTTAAGGTCGGCTTGAGTTTGCTTCTGGGAAGCTTCGATTTGGGACAGATCAGCTGGCATTTTTTGGCCCTTTCAGAAATGAAAAAACCGCCTCTTGGGCGGTTGGTATTCAATGGAGATGTCAGCCAATCAGCGGGAAGGAATCAGTCCCAAAAGCGCTGACGACTGGTTTGCGGTTTCTTCAAACGCGGATGCATCAAGGGCAGCGCTAGGCATACCCGGCACGACAGCGCGAGGCTTGTCGCCGCCAGCAGCGCTAGGCGTGCCGGTCTTGATTTCTGAAATGAGTTTGCGCCGCTCGCTGCGGGGCATGCCGGACTTAGCCAGTGCTGCGTCGAGCTTGCGTGCGGCATGGGCTTGAGCCTGATCATTGTCCGGGGCCGATGTAACCTCGGCGGCAGAAATAAGCCCCGTAGCAAAGCCTTTTTCCACCGCATTCACGCCGTTCATGTACGTCTCGGCATCGAGCATTTTTTCGACGGATTTTTCATCCTGGCCGCTGGTGTCGGCGTACAAGCTGATCATCGCTCGGTCGAACTCTTCCATGGTGTCTGCCAGTTCGCGAATGGCGTGACGATTCCCTGCAAAGTAAGTCCAGCAGTTGTGGATCATCAAGAACGCCGTTTTGGCTACTTCGCGCTTGGTGCCAGCCATGGCAATCACCGAAGCTGCTGAAGCTGCCAGGCCAAGAACCTTGATGGTGATTTCCTGAGAGTGCTCGAGCAATCGGTTGTAGATCGCGATCCCCTCGAACATATCCCCGCCAGGCGAGTTGATGTAAACGGTTACCGGCTTATCACCGATAGCCCGCAAGGCAGCATCCACATGCTTGAGCGTAACCCCTTCGCTGTACCAGTCCTCACCAATGATCCCGTACATTGTGATCGTATCGGTTCCGGCTTCCAGTGCCGCCCGCAGGTCTGGATTCCAGAGATCGAGCGCACGCGGACTCAACTCGCAGTTGAAGCTGCGCGCCTTGACGTTCAATTGCATGGTTACTCCTGCTGGCCGAGCCAGCTTTTCAAGGCGGCCTGTGCAGCCTGGCCATCGGTGGACTCGCCCAGTTTGTCGATAGGGGTCAAGTTTGTTTGAACAGTGAGCACGTCAGCGTTTCCGCCGTGACGCGGTAGATTTTCTTTAACCCGGCATTCATCCCGAGTCATGATCCCGTTTTGGGTCATCTGGCTGTACCAGGCTGATCGACCCGCGCTGTCTGCCTTTAGGAAGGCCTCAAGAGCGTACTCGGCGTAGTAAGTTTGGCGCTCAACCGGAGTCAGTAGCCGCTTGTTGACGCACTGCTGAATCTGGTTGGTGATCGAGCTGATGCTAAAGGTCAGGAATGCGATCATTTGCTGCTCGAGCCCGGTACCCCAGTTACTGCCGGAGTCCGTTTTGCCTACCATCCAAGGCGGCACGCCGAACCACCGACACACCTCTTCGATGCTATAAGCTCTGGACTCCAGCAATTGGGCGTCCACCGGGTTAATCCCGATCGACTCTGGCGTTATGCCCTGCTCCAGAACCGGCGAGCGGCCAGCGTTCAGTGCGCCTGAAACCTGCTTCACATAATCGCGAAATTCTTCACGTTGCTCTGGCTTCAGTATCCGGTCAACTTTAAAGGCCACCGCTGGCAAGAGGCCGTTTTTGAATGTCCCGTTGGCGGCATCATCGGCCGACATGGCAGCGCCGAAGACATCTGCACCGTACCGAATGGCGGAAAGGCCAACGCGCCCATCAAGACTGAATGCAGGGATGTGCAGCATGTCCTGCCGCTCAATTTTTCTACGTGGGCCCTTCTTGGGCCTGTACCAATAAATAATGCGGCCATCGTCGTCGACATCGATGTCCACGCGCGATGGCAGAAGGAAGTCCAGAGCCACAATGCGCGGGCCAATCCGCAGGATCTCCGCGAAAGCGTTACCCCTCAGCAGCATGGCAGCCACCATGGCTTGCCAGAACTGAAAGGCGGTCATGTCCTCGTTGGGGCTGTTATGAATAACGTCATATAGACCGAAATCACGAGCGTCTTTTCGCCCGCCGTCAGCCTCACGTCGATAGACGCCGAGCGGCAGTCCTGCCACGGATGTTGAAATGATCCTGACGCAAGCCCAGACTGCCGACAGCTGCATCGCGTTGTCGACATTGACTGTCTTGCCAGAGCTCGACTGCCCCCCGAAAAACTGCCCCCAAAAACCTCCATCACTTAATTTGATGGTTTTTCCGAACCACTCTCCCACCGAAGCGCTGGGCTTGCTGGCCGCGCGCCCCAGCACGGCTGATAAGGATTTAGTCACTCGTCAGCCCCTTGCGCACAAAACCAGCGATTAGAAGAAGCGACACCGCGCCAGCGATAAGCGCCCAGCCCAGGCCATGAAGAACGAAAACGCCAGCGACACCCAAAGCGAAACCGGTCAGGGCGGTGAAAATGAATACGAGCAATGGGTTCATGTGATGATTGGGTTCCGAATGGCGGCCATGAAGTCGTCATTCCCCCGGCCTTCAGGGTTCAAGGAAATCAAAGTCACCGCGTTAAATAGAGCCATCAGGGGGTCAATCTTTGCCGACCCACTGGCCTGTTTGGTAATGAGGATCGAATTGGCCCGCGGCTCAACTTTGGCGTTACCGACGCACCAGGACATCATCGGCTGCCCGCCGTGCTTCATGCCGCCCTCAGCCAGTTTTCGTTCTGCTGTCTTGATCGCGCCTCCGAGCTTCCAGCCCTGGCTGATCGCAACGATCTTTTCAGGCGGTATCTCGCGCTCGATCATCGCGTCGTAAATCGCACCGATCCCAACCGGGTCGACGCCAACCTTGTCGAGTAGGCCGGAATCCTCAATCTGCTCTACAAGGTCGGCGACATCACTGACGTCATCACCGATGCGCACCGACAACGTCAAATTGCCCTGCTTCTGAAAGTCATGAAATCGGGGCGCCTCAGTCTTTCGTCTTTCCAGCACCGAAGGGTGAGCCCAGGCATGCGTCCAGACGAGCCAGTCACGGGTGCGTTTGTCCCGGCCGACTGCCGCAAAACCTAAAAGGTCGTCGAGGCCACCGCCGTCGATCCCTACGTCGATCACCTCTGACATAGCGATGAGCATTTCCAGAGTGAGTACTGGCACTGCCGCTGCGGACCAGAAGTCTGCTCCTGCCCATCTGTCGGAGCGAAGCGCAAGGCCAATCTCAACGTTCAGGTGCTTCGACATGAAGCCGAGCACTTCTGCCTCGCCGGCTTCCTCTGCCTTCTTCATTTCCCGGATCAGAAACTTTTCGCTGACCGAATACCCCATGTTCGGGTTAGTGATGTAGAAGTTTTGCGGGTTTCGGTGCTCATCCGCCTTGAGTATCCGCTCAGGAAAT
The DNA here is from genome assembly GCF_032582135.1 of Pseudomonas syringae group sp. J309-1. Taxonomy (NCBI): domain Bacteria; kingdom Pseudomonadati; phylum Pseudomonadota; class Gammaproteobacteria; order Pseudomonadales; family Pseudomonadaceae; genus Pseudomonas; species Pseudomonas syringae group sp. J309-1. The sequence continues at coordinate 103,569 of NZ_JAWHNU010000005.1, forward strand.
TCGTAGATAACCGGTAGAAAGTTCGGATCGATGATCTTGCCGTCGCGCACGCCCCGGGCGTACAGCAACTTCTCTCGAAAGACGCCTGCGGGCGGCTGGTCCGATTGAGTGGTCAGGTAGATGACAAACCCTTCAGGTCGAGATGCCAAGCCTCCCGTGGCTTCCCGCAGCATGTTGGCGGCATGTGGGTTTTTACCGAACAAGTGGAGCTCATCGACCAGAACCACCGCCGCCTTCTTGCCGCCAACCGTGTTCTGATCGGCCGCCACGACCTTGAGCGTTGCACCTGATCCGCGATGCGTAATTGTGCGGAGGTGGTCCTGTACATGAAGCAGCGCGGACAGTTCTTCGTCATGCTTAACCATGTCGCGGGCCGGAGCATATGCGTTATTTGCGACCTCAATCGTCGGAGCCAGGATGATGAACTCAGCAGACTGTCGCCAGTTCCGGATGAGCACCGTGAGCATGATCGCCGCAGCAATGGTGCTCTTTGCATTCTTCTTACTGATGAGCAGGAAAAATTCCTGAATCAGTCGCTCGCCTGTGCCAGCGTTGTAAGCGCCGAAGATGGCGCCAGCCAGGTCGTTAATCCACGGAGCGCACGAGTCACCAATTAGTGGACTGCCTGGTGCATCTACGATTCGCAGGTCGTTCAGAACCTGCAGGCAGGCTTCGGCTTCGTCCGGAAACAGCGGCGGGAACGGCACCAATGACTGGCGGTTGACGATGCGCGACTCCCAGTCCCGGCACGATGTGTCCCAGACTGGTTCGCTCAATGTGTTCACCGCATATGATCAATAGTGGATTCAGCTAATCGTCTTTTTCCTGCCCTAACTCCGCGTGGTAGTAGGGCATCAAGGCCTGTGCGGCCTCTATTCGAATATCCGTTGGCGATCGCCGGTCATTCATCACCGCGAGCAGGAAGTCTTTCGGGTCCGCAAATGGCCCGGAAGTTGAGATCTGATCAGTACTGTGCTCGCTCATTCAGTTCACCGATCGCAGATGAGTAGGCGGCGGTGGCGCTGCCCCGAACTTGCCCGCGCCCGCCTTTTTCGCAGCATCCTGACGCTCTTCCTTTTTGCCGCCCTCTCCTTTGCGAGCATGCAAGAACGGCATCAGCGCTTTCGCAGCATCGCGGCGATCTTTGCGATCCAGAGTCGTATCGTTCATATCGTCGAGGAGGTAGTCTTTTGGATCGGTGTACACCCGGGCGATGCCTTCTTCGGGCTCATGCTGATCAGGCGTTTCCGGGGGGCGACGTAGCGCTTGTGGAACGTACTCCCCAGCAGGTTTCGGCTCGCTCGGTCCAGACTTCGTACGGGGCTGTTTAACAGCCGGATTAACATCAGCTTTAACATGGCCTGAGAGCGGGAAAAGCGCATTCAGTTTGTGGAGCTCCCGCACCACATCCGCGTCCTTGGCCAACCTGGAACCTGCGGCCGACGCGGTTTTCGCTGAACAACCTGCGGCGATCGCCGCTTCTTTATTGGACGCACCTTCCCTCACAGCGACGATGAAAGCGCGCTTTTTCGAGGTGAGAGCCATCTTTAACAAAATCCTGATAGGGTGAAAAAATCTCTGCGTGCGGGGGCGAGTGGTGTCCGGCGCTAAAAGCCCAGCGGTTTCGACCCGCCCCACCCTGGGGCACTGACGTTCCGCACCATAACAGTGCGCTTTCTGTGGGCGCTGGCCGAACTACCAACCGCCACCCTGTGCCGCCTCAACCGCCGTCTTGGCCTTGTGACAGGGCACACACAGCGCCTGCAGGTTGTCCTCGTCGTCCGTCCCGCCCTGCGCGACGTTAACGATGTGGTCGACTTCGAGGTCCAGGGTAACGAGCTGACATTTCTGGCAGGTGTACTCATCGCGGATCAGAATGGCGGCACGCTTGCGACGCCATGGCCGACCACCGCGGCCCGAACCCCAACCTTCATTACCGTTCTCAGCGACGGGCGCTGCGAACTTCCTGCCCTCTGGTTCCGAGATTCTTGGCTTCAGTGTCGTCAATCTACCCATAGCGCGGCCCAGCCTAGTAAAACTGCAAGTAATCCAAACCGCCCGGATCAGCACGATTCATGTCGCACTCATTCCACCGTGCACTGCGGCCAGATGGAACGGGCAAAGGCCAATGCCGATGCATGATCCATGGCTTGGCTGAGCTGAATCAGGGGGAAGGTTTCGTGCCCTGGAGTTGTCACATACCAGTTGCGTTTGGTCACAGTGACTACCTCGATTCAGTTTGTGGTAACTAGCTGAAAGGATCAGCGGGTTTCGCAATGGAGCGTACAAACCACATGAAGCCCTGCTGCAGGTTTGTCTTCGCCAGGGCGAGCAGGCGAGGATCGACGCCTTCAATCTGGCTGATCTGCTTGAAAAGCTCGCCGGTATCTAGTTCGAGCGCCTTGATGGAGTTCATGCCGTCAATCTCGGACTGCGAAAGGTCGCGATAGCCGGTGATTTTCTTGTGCTGATTGTCCATGGGTATTTCCTCGATTGTCGCGCCACGGAAAGGCGAGATCTGAGACGTCGGGACGGTTAGTTCTTGAGCGCCGCTGTGTACGCAGCCTCACAGGCCAGCCCAGCTATTCGACTTCGGTCAAGCGCTGCTGCCAAGCTTCCCGCCGTTTCGTCAGCGCTTCTACGCAGGTCGGCAAGCACAATGGTGAGATCGGCTCTTGCCTTGCTTCCAGCGGCAACCGTGGCTTCACAGGACTTTCGGGTGGAGAGCAGTCGAGTGACTTGTTGCTGCAGGCTGTCAGCACGGTCATCAGCAACAACAACGGCAGCAGCAACCTTGTCTGTCTTGGCCTTCGCATCATCGGCAACCTGATCAACGTCTTTCGTTAGTTGGCGCTGCAACCTGAGTGTTTCGGTCAGCGACGCGGCCTTGGCTTGAGCTTTGTCACGTTCGCTGTTCAGCAAAGCGTTGTCTGACTTCAGGCCATCCAGTCGCCAACCCAGATAGCCGGTAGACACAACGAGGGACAGGACGAGCCACACCCAGATCGGGACCAGCTTAATGAACGCGCTCACGGGGTCTGCCGCTCCAATACTTCGTTGACCTTGTCGGCGGCCTTGCTCGCGGTATCGGCAGCTTCAGTTGCCTTACCTGCAGCGCCTTCAACCTTTGCAGCGGCCTCTGTCGCTGACTTAGCCAGCTTGTTGAGCCTCATATCACGCTGATAAGTGGCCTCGTCATAACCTCGACGCACTTCAGCGACTTGGCCGCTGTACCAACTTGCAAGCGACCATTGCGAAGCGCCAAAGCCAAGCGAGAACGAGCCAGCAGCGAGCAGGATCGCAATGACCCACATCTCGATCCGACGCCACCAGCGGCGGGCGATGAATTCCATTGAGCATCTGTCCATCAGTTGATTCCTCCCAACTTGGTTCGCAACCGCGCGATTTCTTCGCTCTGCGTCGTTACCTTGTCAGTGAGCTGAGCGACCTGGCTGGTGAGGGCTTCAATCTTCCCTTCCATTCGGCCGACTGCTGCGGCTAGCTCGTTACGCTCTTTGGCGAATTGGTCAGCGCGGGCCTCAGCTTCTTTGCGGGCAACACGCTCGGAGTCGAGCAACTCATTCAGGCGGCGGACGGTGCCGATATCGGCGTTGTCCATTGCCCGATCAGCTGCGTCCCGAGAGAGGAATTTTCGCAGCCACAGGAAGCCAGCCAGCAATACGGTGCCAGTACCGCCCAGCCAGGTGACTGTGCCTGAGCCGAGGTCGGTTGGGTCCATCATTACCTCTGAATAAAAGGACCGTGGGAAACGGTCAAAGGAGCAAATAAATAAAACATATCTGTTGTATTAAAACAGATATGTTGTAGAATGGACCCATCCAAACAACGAGGCGAGGTGATGAAGTTCAGCGAGTTCAGACGATGGTTGAAGGCCCAAGGGGTGACCTTCGAAGCAGGCAAAGGAAGCCACTTCAAAGTCACCGCCCCAAACGGCAACAGGACAACCTTCGCGGATCACGGCAGTAAGGAAATGCCAGAACCGACCCGCAAGGCGATCATTAAACAACTGGGGCTCTGAGAGCCCCTTCACCACATCTGAATGCTGAGCGATCACCTCCAAGGAGTGACCATGTACAACTATGCAATTCGTGTTGAGACCGATACAGCGCCGGGTATGGCCGTGTTCTGTCGTGATCTCCCAGAGCTAAACAGCTATGGCGATGACATCAAGCATGCGAAGCGAGAGGCGCTCGACGCTATCGAATCGACGTTGTCTCTCTACGTTGATGACCGCAAGGCGATTCCAGAGGCGACACCACCACAGGAAGGCGAACACGTTGTGTACCTGCCAGCCGTGACCGTGGCAAAAATCGTTCTCTGGAACACAATGATGGAGCGCGATATGCGCAAAGCCGATCTGCGCCGCCTTCTCGGTGTTCACCAGGTGCAAGGCGACCGGCTTGTCGATTTCTTGCACACATCCAAGATGGAACAGGTGGAAACTGCTCTTGCAGCCCTGGGCAAACGCCTGACCGTTTCAGTCGAGGCCGCTTGAACACAGGGGCGAAAGAGGCCCTCACAAATTTGTGCATTGCCGAGGCAAGAGGCGTGGAGGGATTTGTATAAGTCAGCTCCGACAGCCCTCCCAGCTCGGAGCAATGGGTGTGGTGGAGCCGAGAACGAAAAAAGCCCCGGCAAATGCCGAGGCTCGAAAGAATCGCGGAAAGCAAAAAGCCCAGCGGATGGCTGGGCTTTATGTGTCGTCTCTCATAACGCGCAAGATAGACATGATGGGGCTAATTTATGATCATTTCGCCACTACGTCAAGCGGCATCAATAAAGATCTGCTCGCGGTCGAATATCTCCGTCGCGTGGATAACTGCCGCCTCTTCCAGCGACTCCAGTCGCTTGGCTATACCTGTCCTCCAGCGGCGTCGGGTGGATTCAGGCTTACCCTCAACATCCCAGCTGTTCATGTCGTAGAACTCAGCGGGCAGCACGATCATGTCGGTCGAACGCTTCCCGCTCTGCATGCCCTTCAGCTTCGGGATAGCCCAGGCGGTCAGCGCCTTATAGATGAACAGATGAGGCGCAGGCGAGACCATGCGAGCCACCAATCGACCGATAGCTGCCACCTTATTGGCCTTGTGCGTGGAGTACTTCGCGACCAAGACGTCCCACTGCGCCGGATCAAGCTGGCGATGCAGCAGTGCATAGAGGCAGCAGTCGTAATCGAACTTATCTCGCGGGGAGAGCGTGCTGCCATTCCCGCCTTGGCGCAGATCGGCATCAATCAGCTTTTGCCATGACTGCTTGGTGCTGTTGTCGATATTGTCGGCGGCCAGCACGCGTACCAGGGTGCCCATCACGTCTTTATACATGCCCATCGCTCAATCCCCTGTGTAGTGCGAGCCACCTGGCCCACGGCGGTTGTTCTGTTCGTATTGCTGCTGAGCGCCTGAGGGCTGACCGGCCAACGCCAGATCGCGAGCCATGGCACGCAGCTTCATATTCAGTTGCAGAACCAGTTCGGCCAGCGGCAGCGCCTCTCCGGTCGCCTCACAAACCCAGCCCGACGCATTGCAGGTGGCGCAATCCATCTGATGGAACACGCCGGTGACCAAGCCGGTCCCGCGACAGTCGAGGCAATCCCTGACCGGCTTTAATGCCTTGCGGAAGTCTGGGCCGTGCTTTTTCATTATCCGACCACCTTCAAGCCTTGGCTGCGCAGCGACTTCTCCGCCACTTCCCGAGCCCACAATGCATCCGGGTCACCCATCTGGGCAGGGAACGGGTTGGTGACGCGCAGAGTTTCGCGGGAGGCCTGCCAGGCTTCCCAGCGAGCGATATACCGGGCCAGTCGATCCCCGGAGCAACAGGATTTGCAAGAAAAGGTGTAGTCGCCTACAGGGCCAACCTTAGGATTCCAGTGCGCACCGCTCGGAACGGGGTAGCGCTCCTCGAACTGGGCGCGGGCTTCGTCGATTTTCTTCACTTTTAAACCTCGCCTATGGTTGATTCTTGGATGGGGTCGCAGGCCATGTGCTGCGTGGCTTGCAGCGCATTACCAGAATCTCCCGATCTAAAGCCGGTCAATGTCTGAATGCGGTCAAAGCCCTTTGAATCTAGGTGCGCGTGCCACTTCTCAAGGGCGTCACGCTTGCGGCTCATCACGTCAGACTGGATGTACACCTTCACGTTATGGCCCATGGCGTGGTTGATCAGCAGCTCACCGATCAGGTGGTCGATACCGATGTCTGCCCAGCCGGTGCGGGCAACCTTGCGCAGGTCGTGACTGGTCCACTCACCCTGCCCCAGCCGCTTGAATACAGCGCTGGCCTGCCCTTCACTGAGCGCCTTGCCACTGCGCGATGGGAACAGGAACTGGCCCTTGTACCCACTGGCCCACTGAAGGTCGCGATAGCTCATCAAGAGGCTGCGCACCTGGTCAGTGAGCGGCAAGTGATGCTCGACACCGGTCTTCGTGTTCTCGGCCGGGATGAACCACTCGCGCTCAGCCAGGCTGATGTGAGACCAGCGGGCTTGCCGGGTTTCGCCGATACGCGTGCCGTGGCAGAGCATCATCAGGGCCAGCAGACCGTCAGCCGGTGCGTCCTCGATGGCGGCGAGTAAGCGTGTGATCAGGTCCTGCAACTGGGTACCGCGCAGCCGTGACGGTTTGATGCCGACCTTGGCTTTCGAGAAGTCGCTGAACTTGATGTCCTTCATTGGGTTGGCCGCGATCAGACGCAACTTGAATGCCTGACGGAATGCCAAGGCCAGCAACTGGAATGCCGAACGCACGTAGTCGATGCCAATGGTTTCCTGCGCTGGCCACATGAACTGATCATCTAGGGTGGCCTTGTCGATGCCGGTCAGTGGCACGGAACCGAGGCGCGGCTTTAGGTGGCACTTGATCAGTGACGCGCCCGTCTTCTTGCGCTTGTCGGACAGGCTTCGGTCGCGAGCCATTCGGTCGGCGTACCAGTCGAGCAGCTCGCCGGTCAGCACCCACTTCGACAGGTTGGTACCGGCACCGGCGGCGAGGCGCAGGCGGATACCGGGTAGCGCGGCAATAACCTGCTTTGAATTCAGATCAGGGTAGGAGCCGATGAGATTCCATTCGCCCTTGATGACCAGGTACCACGATGCCCGCGCCCGGTCCCGCGTGAAACGCAGGTAAAGCCCCCGGTTCTCCACGTCGCGCACGTCCCGCTCGCTCCCACAGGACTGACGCTTGATTTCGGCGTCGGTGATGCGCACGGCGGCAGTCATGCTGGCACCGTCTCAGACTTTTGCTCTGTAGGAGCGAAGTCACCGCTCAGTGGAATGAGCTCGCGCTCTCCATAAGCGGTACGCCCACCGGAACCAGGGTGCACGACATACCACCCCGCCGTAGGTGCCTTCATTTTCCACTCCTTACCGCGAAGCATGTCTCCCTTTTCTATGCGCTCAACAAGCTCTACCTGACTACCAGCTGGAATTTCGGTATCAAATACCCTAGTCAGCGCAAGATCGCTGACGTTGAATTGGTGGTTCACGCTACTGCCCTCGTCTGTGGCTGGAGTAGGTATGCGCGGATAGCCTCCAACGCGTCGATATGCCCACGGCAGACGATGGCCAGATAGCCTTGCTCGGTGAGCGCGTGGATGTATGCGTCCTGGCTGGCCGATACCGCCGCATCAAAAGGCGGCTTGGCCTTGAACTCGATGTACAAGCCGAAGTAACCGCCGCGCGCCATCGGCAACACCAGGTCAGGAACACCCGCCTTCACGCCCTGATCTTTCAGCTTGATGGCGACCAGCTTGTGCCGGTGCCCACCACCATTCGGAACGTGGTAGATCAGCTTCGCGGCAGCCGGATAGCGCAGGCTGATTTCCTTCATGAGCGCGGCCTGCTCCAATCCTTCGCGGTCGATGGGCTTGGCGCGCTTTGGCTTTACGTTGAACAGTTTCATCACTGCGGGCTTCATGCGGCACCCTTCACGGTGAGAATTCCGGCCCTGATCAGGGCTTCGTGGGTTTCGGCAATTGCGCGAGGCATGTCCTGCCAGTCGATATCGCCCGCACCACGACCATCGATCACGTCGTGACACGCGCTGCAGGCGTACACCGCAACGGTGTCGAAGCCCTTCATGCCCATGCCTTTCTGGCCGCACGGCAAATGCGCGAGGACGGTAGTTTCTGGGTTGTGATTGCAAACGCCCGGAACGCGAACTGTGCAGTCCTGGCCATTGGCCGAGGCACGGAGTTTCTTTGAGGTCACGCGCATACCCTGGCTCCCGCGACAATGTCGATCACTTCGTATGTGGTTGGCCACATCAAAGCGCCGTAACGTTGAGCCATGGCCGCATCAACGAACAACGCTAGAGCGTGATCAGGCGTGGAACCCAGCTCTACCTTGAAAGAGCAGCAGAACACTGCGAACCGGTAGGTTTCTATCTCTGGAACAGCAAGGCGTCGATCAGCCACGAGCACCTCCGCGATGGGCACGCAACTCAGCTAGCGCCTTGTTGCCTACTTCCGGGGTGATCCGACCTTGTGCCGCAGCAGGCAGGGCAAGCGGCATCTTCTGCAGCGGCTCACCAGCAATCATGCGGCGAATGGTGATGACGTAGTTGCGCTCGAAAAGCTTCAGGCTGAGCGAGCTCTCAAGCTTGTTCAGATTCTGGAATCCGCATTCTTTGGCTGCGTGCCATACCGCATCATGCGACCAGTTACACTTCCCGGCCATCGCGGGGTGGGCATTACGGCAAGCCTCACGATGCGCAGCGGCCAGCGGTGGAATGCCCAGCATTTCAGGTGTGGGCTGGCACATGCCAATGAACCGGCCAACGCTTGGTGCAAAGTCGGTACCGAGCTTTCGGCACTGTTCGATACCGAAGCGGATCTGCTCGATCTTGGTGATCTTCTCGGCCATGAAAGCCTTGGTCCACGTAGCCTTGGCAGCGCTTATCGCCTCCTGATCCGGCCAGGCCTGCTTCCAGGCTGGGAAGATCGCCATCAGCTCACGAAACAAGCCGTTGATCACTTGAACCGTGCCGCTGTCAGCCTTGAGCGGCGCAACTTCACTCGGCGGAAGGTTCGGAAGGGTTTGCAGCATGTTCGATACGGTCTTCATCACAGGCCCCCCAAGTCATCGCCCCAAGCGGTGTCATCAAAATCAGGCTCCTGCCCCTTTCCGGCGGCCCTCACCCGCTCCCGCTTGACCCAACCGACAAGCCGGTAGCACCAGCCAGCAGACGAGTCATAGGTGTTTGGCTTGGCGACGAAGAACCCCTTGAACTTGCGAACCGCCTCTTCCGGAACACAACCGGCAGGCAAGCCAGCGATTGCCACCTGATCAGCGAGGGATTTTGCGTCAGGCTCCCAGGTAGCGAACATTGCAAAGCGGCGATCAGGGGTTGTGCAATTCGCGGAAGCTTGGTCTTGCCGCTCAATCTCAGCATCCAAATCACGCTGAAGCTGCTCTTCGGTTCCTTGATGGTTAGGTGATGTATTGGGTGCAGATTCTGCACCCCGATCTGTCGAATTCTGCACCCCGCTCTGTTGCTGGTTGCACCCCGTGTCGTCATTTGCACCCCGCTTTGAACGGGGTGCAGTGTTTGCACCTCGTGTCAGTGGGAGGTCGTAAACAACGGGGCGTCGGTCGTGGCGCTCGATGTACACGGCGGCAAGTGCTTGGTTACCGCGGACGATGAAACCACCCTGCTCTAACAGGTCCAGTTTGTAACGCACGGTACGCTCAGAAAGGCCGGTGTCTTCGCTCAATGTGTTGGCAGATGGATAAGCACCACGACCATCAGAACTGGCGTAGTTACCCAGGCAAAGGAGCACGTGCCGGGCGCTTGAATCGGAAAGTTCGGTCTTGGCGATTTGCAGCGCCCAGGCCATAGCTTGAACACTCACAGTGCTGCTCCAATATTCTTCTCGGCCAGAACGACAAGGCCTTTGGGGGTTACAAGAGGTTGAAAGGCGGCACGCTCAACGCCAGTCTCTTCGTCTGGGCGCAGCGCCGTTACCTTGTGGATGAGCAGGCCTTCAGTGATGCGTGGCTGCATGGCGATCCAGCGAGTTGAGCCACCCCGGCGGTAGATCCACCGGTTCTGGTGTAGCCAGTCAAACAACTGGGCCGGGCGGATCTGCAATTGCTTGGCAGCGTCCGTGATGCAGATCGCGCGACAGGCACCGGCTAAGCGCTTGATGGCCGCGACCTTTGGTGCCTGACGATCAATGACAGCCTGCAAGTGCTGGTTCTGTTCCGCTTGTTCGGCAGCCAGGCGCAGCGCCTCGGCGAACGATGCCGGAATCTGGAACTGTCCGATCACACGCCCTTCCAGTTCACGCCAGCGGCGGATCACCTTCATGCGAAGACCAGCGCTATAGCCGGTCAACAAGCAGTCGGTGTGCTCGCGATCAAGCAAATACTCGACCTGCTTACGGTTCTGGCCGTCCAGATAGATGTGCTCAAAACTGAGCACATCTCCGTTCAAGTCCTGAATCATTGCGATGATGTCGCGCTTTACGTTCGCGTGACGCTTGTCAGTCAGATTGGCGATCTCGCGCGACGACATAACCTGACGCGTCAGTATTTTCTGATTAGCCACAACTGACGAATCAGCCGGGGTATTGCTCGGAGTGGTTATGGTGTGCATAATTGACCTCACAAATGTTGTTGAAGAAGCCGGTCTAGCCACCGGCTTTTTTGTGCCTGTCGTTCAGGCGTTATAGGTGTCCGGCGCATCCGTGGTAGCTTTTGGCTTCCACACGAAAAGGCCTCGGAGGCCGGACATGACTGAAGAATTTGATAAGTTGGTTGCCGAGCTCAACCAGCAGAAGGGCGAGATAGTTGGGATTAACACCATGCTTATTGCGATGGCCAGATGCTTGCCGCCAGTGCTGCTCGCCCGACTTTTAAATGAGTTCGATAGCGAGCTTGAGCACGCCCAATCGAATTTGTCGTACCAGTCCATACCGGACGAAGTCATTTCTGGTCTCGTTGATTACGGCCAGATGTGGAAGAGTTTTCGCTCTGATAAACCCCGTTCTTAACCATCGCGTCATAGAAAGCTTTTCGGCCTTGCTCATCGGCTTCGAGCAGCCCAGGACTCACGACTTCGCTGTCCTTGAACTGCCGACTATCTACCAAATGCGCTTCGCAAGCAGTTGATGGGGATTCGGATAGCTCCGCTTCCTGCTCCGATCCTCGCGCCGGGGGTTTTGTGAGCTCTGCAAAGCGCAGCGCGGATGCATCCCAGAAAGCTGCCTCGGACTTGTGCCAGGCGGCCTTTTCCTCACGAGTTACATCCGTCCCCCAAACCAAAATCGGTAAGTGGCGCCCGTCGAGAACTGCTTTCCCCGCAAGAATCTCAACCGCCGCATTCGCAGGGCTTCCCGTTGCGCGGCTAGCAATCGCACTCAGAGCAATTTTTCTTTCATCGGCACTGAGCGCGTTAGCGCCCTCCGGAACTGCCAGCCACCCTGAAGCTAGTCCGAGTTTGTAGAATTCATCTCTATCCATTTCAGGCCACCTTCACAGATTCTTCGAGCAGGTCCAGCTTCTGCCGGGTGTGCCCGATCTCACGGCTAATCGAAGCCTTCTCCGTCTGGCACACCCGTCCATCTTCCAGTGCACGGCAAACCTCAAGGGTCACCTCAGCCATTTCAGAAGAAAGGTGCAGCAATGCTTGGTTAAGGCTGACTGGCTTCTGTGGGACGCGAGCCACCACTTCAAACCCAAGCTCACGCGCCAGCACCTGAAGAGGACGGTGGTCGCCGGTGTGCAACATCAAGCCGAACAGATGCTCAATGGTCAGGTGATGGGCATCATTGTCTGGGTTGGCGCGCTGCAGAAGGCTCACATGTGAAAGCCCCATCTTTGCGGCCAAAGCCTTTGGTTCGTTTTCTTTCACCGCGGCTTGGCATGCATCCAAGAAAGCTTCCATTCGTAAAACCTCACGTTTGTTTCAGTGGCATCGAGCCATCAAGGGTTGCAAACTGTTTCTCGTGCCCGGTCAGGCGGATTTCTTTAACGCTTGCGCCGGGTCGTCTTCCCGCTTTGCGACCAATGCACCTGAGGATTCCTTCTCAAGCACACACTGCATCGGGTAGGAGAAACCGCCGGCTGTACGGCACTGCGAAACACGGCTACCGGACACGCTTAGGGCGTCGCCAATAGCGCGCCCGGTACCAAAATGTTTCAGGGCTTCGTCGTAGGTCATGGTGCCTCTCCAATATCTGCGTCGAGTTTAGAGTTCTTAACACTACAAGGCAAGTTATCTAAACAGTGAAATGTTTAGAATCCTAAATATGGAATTTAAAGACCGCGTCACCTCACGCATGAAGACCTTGAGTCTCAGCGCTACCGACCTAAGCAAAATGACCGGCGTATCGAAAGCGACCGTCAGTTTTTGGGTGTCTGGGACCAATGGGGCTAAGGGAAAGAACCTGCTCGCGCTTGCGAAAGCGCTAGAGTGCTCCCCTGACTGGCTATCTGAAGGAACCGGATCGCCTACCGACGCGGTCGCTGATGGACCGAAGCCAGGATCTTCGAGCGCTGAATTGGTGGCTCACATGTTGGCGTCCAAGGCGGGGAAAAATCTCTCTACAAAAGCGCGCGAGATGGTTCTTGCGGCAGCGGTTGAAGCAGACAGTCCCGCAGAAACCGGGCAAACCTACCTGCCCTCTAACTACGCCTCGCTCCGCCCACTGAAAGAGGAGATATTGATTCCTCAGTACGATGTTCGGGGAGCGATGGGGCACGGCCAGGTACCGGCTGACTACAATGAGGCTGTGCGTAACCTGGTTGTTCGAGAAGAGATGCTTCGCGAAAAAGGTGTCACTTACACCTCACCGGCCGCATTGGCGATGATCACTGGATGGGGTCAGAGCATGGAGGGCACGATCAACGATAAAGACCTGGTGATCGTGGATCGAGGCATTTCCGAGTTCATCGGCGAGGGTATCTACGTAGTCACCTGGCACCAAGAGCTGTATATCAAACGGATCATGCGCATGGACGAAGAGCACTATCGGTTGATTTCTGATAACCAGCATTATGAGAACCAAACCGCAAGAATTGACGACGTGACTATTCATGCGAAGGTGCTGCTTATCTGGAACGCCAAGAAGGCCTAGCCTCGCAGCGATGTAAAAGAAGGCCCGCATATCCGCGGGCCTTTTTATGGGCGCTCAGAAAGGGGTTGGCTCCTCATCGACGACCGAAAGCTCATCATGAAGGTGCACCGTCGGGTCATCATCGTCCAGCGCCTCCCACTCCAGGGTCACCGATCCGTCATCATTGAAAGTCATATCAAGCGCTTCTGTCTCTGCAAGCAGGCTTAAAACCTCCTCCCATTCGCGGTCGCCGTCTGTATCAAGACGATGGATTGTTACCCACCGTTGTTGCTGTGCAATTGGGTGATTGATCATTGATGAAACGCGCAGCCCGAGGCGCTCCATGTCGCTCATCTCTTCGCGTACTGCTGGTTTACCCTGCTTCTTAGCCACGTAGAATACTCCTTTCGAATAGCTGTATATACATACAGTTTTCGAGCAGCATACCCCACGTTTTTTGGAATCGTAAGTCTTGACTGAGCGGGCCGAGATCGGTATTTGCAAAACCGGTTGTTAAGTTATCTAAAATAACTGTTGACGCTTTCTGTTTAGTTTCCTAAATTAGCCATATCGCAGCGTTTCTCCGCAGCGATCTTGGTCACTCGGCCAAGCGCTCTTTAAAAACCCAAAGACAGGCCCTGACGCCAGACGGCAATTGAGTTCAGGGAACAACACGAAACACAGCCCGCTTCCGTGTCCGGTATTCGGCACGCAAGGTTGACTGAGAATTACTCGATTTCACTGGCTGGCCTTGGCGACAGGGCCAGACGGGAAATCAACGGGAGTAACAACATGAATAAAGTCTTCCGAATCACCGTGCGCGGCGAGTTTCAGGTATTCGCCCAGGAGGATTTGAGCGCCTGCATTAGCGAGGCGAACAGACTCAACACCGAGCGTGGATACACCAATGGCGTGCACGTCGTTGAGCAGGAAGACGGTCACCGCATGACTGCTGCCGACTGCAAAGCCGCAGCATGAACAACCAGCGCCACGTCAGCCTGACGTTAACTGCCCGATCCTCTCATAGAGAGCGCATCGGAGTGTGACCTGACTGGTGTGCAGAGTAAGCCTCCGGGCCGAGAGCGCAGTAAATCCTCACCAGATCACACCCCGTTGCGGCTGAGTACACACCGCGAAAGCGGCCCCCTGCATCACTCTCACCAACCAATACGACCGCATCGGCAGATTCAATGCCGTCTCCGCTATGCCTTTGTGTCACAGACAGTTAGTCAAAGTGTCGAAGCGGATGCCTGCTGGGGGACACAACGAAAATGATTTTACCCGTAAGCGCAAACACCACTGATTAGGCTAGATATTAAGAAGCTGCCAGTAGTAATAACCTTTGTTCGAGAAGAGGGACCACCTAATCCAATGCGCCTGACAGGTTGTACACACGTGAGGCAGGCCGTTTCGGTCCTCCTGACGAATTGTTGGACCTGATCGCTCCATGCGGTTCACATCAAACGACTCCACGCTTGACGAATTTGCAGCCATGAGCTGCTGACATGATGAGCAAAGCATACAGCTTGTCCAGTGAGAATGACCTAGTAATGCATCCAATGTTACAGGCGCCTTCAGCTTTGGACCATCAATCCAGTTAATAGCTGAACTCTATTTTCTTACCCCAACCAATACTGCCGCATCGGCAGGCGCCAGGCTGGTTTTTCACGCCGGGCTTGGGCACCGGTGCCTGGCATCTGACCATGCGGTCCTGGAGATTCCTATGAACCAGACAATCAAACAAAGTCAGGCCATCTACCAAGGCCTGCGCGAACGCTGCACCCTGTCCACCGCCGAGTTCTACAGCAAGGTTGGCCGCACCAACCCTGCCAGCGCCCCGCGCTTTCAGGTGGTCCCGTGCGGCAACAACGAATTCAGCGTAGTGGATCGCAAAACCGATCAGACCAAGGCTGTTTGCACCGGCATCGACAAGGCCGTGCGCTTCGCCAAGCGTCGTGATGAGGCTCCGGTGGCTGTTCAGGCACGACGGCCAACCAAGAAACCTGCCGACTTCGCCACCTGGATGCTGCGTTGGATCTGCATCGTCGCGTTCTGCATGGGCATGTTCGCCTTCTTCGGTGCGCACCCATGATCAGCATGGAGCTGAGCGGGGTTCAGCGAAACACAGAGACGTCAGCAGAGCACAACGCGGCTATCGAACGGTTCCTTGCCCAAGGCGGCACCATCCATGTACTGGAAGGTTTCGTGGTGAAACCAAAGCCGCCCGCCGCTGCCTACAGCCGTAAATTCCCGGTCGCCAAGAAAGCGAAGCCCGTGGACGCTCCGAAGCCGAAACGAACGGCTACGGTCCCATGCGTGCAAGTGCCAGACGCGGTTCTGGAGGAACTCCGTATTAGAGCTCCAAGCATGAGCAGGCTTGCGGCAGAAAAAGAGTTTGGCTTTGGCCGCCATATCATGCGCCGCTTAGCAGCAGAGAACGGCTTTAAGTTCAAAGAGCATGACCCTCGGCCGAATCTGACAGGCCGACCGGTAGACCCTGTAGCGGATGCGCTGGACGTTGTCCGGATTAAGGGGGCTCGTGATCGAGGTCTGACCCGTAAAGCTGCGTGCAAAGAACTGGGAATTAGCAAGGTGAAGATGCGGCGCTTGATCGGCCAATACAACATCGACTACCCAGTGCGGCACCCAAGCCAATGAGGCGCATGCAATCGCGCGCCAACCAGCGACGTCGCCCCCTTCAATTATCAATTCCACCCAGCGGGCTAAAGGCCCTTCCGGAGAAATGCCCATGTCCATCGCAACCGATACCGCCGAGTTTCTCGAAGAACTGAACGGCGGTGCATTCGCCAGCCAGATCGGCCACGCCCTTTCCGAAGTCGCCGCCGGTGTGGTGGATCACGGCAAAGCCGGAAAACTGGTCATCACTCTGGACTTCTCGCAGGTCGGCGAATCAGCCCAGGTGAAGATCAAGCACAAGCTTGACTACAAGGTGCCCACCAAGCGCGGCACCCGCAGCGAAAACACCAGCCTCGACACGCCGATGTATGTCGGATCCGGCGGCAAGATTTCGCTGTTTGCCGAGAAGCACGACCAGATGTTCACCCGGGAAGAAGCGCCAATCCCGCGCCGCACCTGATCCCCACTCAAATCCTCCCCAACAGAGAGCCGACATATGTCACTCACGAAAGAAGCTGTACAACTGATCACGGACACCGCGCTGATCGCCTCCGCAAAAGCGCTGGAAACGAATACACCGACAGTAGTTCTGCCTGAAGGCGCAAAGATTGTCAGCCTCGAACAGTTCAGCGCTGGCCGTAGCCGCTTCCGTGGCACCTTCTCCACCAACTCGCTACTGGACTTCAGCAAGTACGTTGTTGACCGCAACGTCGCGGATGCCCAGGGCTTCATCAACCAGGACGAGATGACCTGCGCTGTGCTGTTCAACCTTGGTGACGCGCTTGCGCCAGGCCATGCAGATGACCGGGCCGTGTTGAAGCTCAAGGCGACCGCAGGTTATCAGGCCGTGCAAGCAATTAACGGCCGGGCCATGTCGCAGAAAGACATGAGCGATTGGATCGAGGACTGGCACAGCACTCTGTCGGCGGTAGGCCAGGACAATCAGGACATAAGTCTGGTCAAAGCCATTGCAGCCGTGCGCACCATCTCGGTTAAGGCTATTTCGGAAAGTGATCACACCGTCAGCGAGACCCGCGCCAGCCGCAGCGCCATGGATGCCATCGAGGCAACCAGCAAAGAAACCCTGCCCACATCGCTGATCTTCACAGTAGTGCCGTTCGAAGGACTGTCGGTGCGCGAGATCATTCTGCGCATCTCTGTCATCACCAGCGGCGCGCAGCCAGCCCTAAAACTGCGCTGGGTTGGCGAGGACGTGCAGCGCGAAGAAATCGCGCAAGAGTTCAAGTCGGTGCTTGATGCTCAAATCAGTGAAGCCGCTAAGCTCGCATTGGGCTCATTCAACACCAACTGAACATGTCGCCCCTATTAAGGGGCGACGATCCGGAAAATTAATTTGTCAGCAGCGAATTGAAGGACGAGACTTCCTCAGTTCTTACTTCTGCCAAACCATAACTGCGACCCCTTTAAACGTTAGGTAAGCGTGAGGCTAAGCTACCTACCTAATTCCATTACTGAGAACGAGAGAGTCAGCCAGCGCTTCCGTGGCAGCTATAACGACTGCTGTTCTATTCAGGCAAGCTGGGAAAAATGCCCGAAACCTATAAAGGCTTGGCTAATTTTTTTCATTTCTAGATCTTGAATTGCCTAACCAGTGTATTGAACGAGATAGCCAGCCGTGATAATTCGTGACTCGATGCGCTAGTTTGGTTAGCCCCTGCAGCCGTCTGCGTAGACAGATCCTGAATGTTCACCAAGTTGCGGTCTACTTCACGGGCTACCTGAGCCTGCTCCTCTGCAGCGCTCGCAATCACCAAATTCCGCTCGTTGATCTGATTAACGCCTTCGCTGATTCTTTCAAGCGCTAGCCCTGCTTCTGTCGCTAACGCCTGAGTGCTTTGCACTAGCGTCCGACTTTTACCCATGGCCTGCACCGCTTCGTCGGCTCCGTTACGTACCCGATCGATCATGGCTTCGATCTCACCCGTTGAAGATTGGGTGCGATGAGCCAACGCGCGGACCTCGTCGGCCACGACAGCAAAACCTCGACCTTGCTCACCCGCCCTTGCGGCCTCGATCGCGGCGTTGAGGGCTAGAAGGTTTGTCTGTTCGGCAATACCTCGAATAACCTCCAGAACCTTGGTGATATCATGAATCTGCCCGGCCAAGGCCTCTACGCGCTGAGTAGAGTCTGTAATTTCCAAGGTCACATTATTGATTGCGGTCACGGCCTGCTGTACCTGTTTCTGGCCCTTTGACGCGTCTTCAGCCGTCTGACTGGATATCTGCGATGTGCTGGCTGCATTACGCGCGACTTCTTCGACGGCAGCAGTCATCTCGTTGACTGCCGTGGCCGCTTGCTGGATTTCGTCATTTTGCGTGACTAGCCCGCGCGTGCTGGTCTCAGTGACAGTCGTAAGCTCTTCCGCAGCAGATGCAAGTTGGTCCGATGCATTGGCAATCTGCTGAACAGTGCCTTTAAGGTTGCTTTGCATGTCGGACAGCGATTGCAAGAGCTGCCCGGTTTCATCACTACCTTGAACTTCGATAGGGTGGGACAAATCTCCTTTTGCAACCCGGCCCGCCCCTTCCACCGATCGATAAATGGGACGTGTAATCATGGTCGTCACAATCATGCCGAGCGCTACCGCGCAAACGATGGCAATCAGGCATCCAATAATCTGGGCCCAGGTAACCTGAACGTTTGTACTCGCTGCGGCTTGAATCGTTTCGTTCGCCTGGCGAGCATTTGACTCGGTCATGATCTTTATTTCGCTGACAACTTTTTTGTATGCCGGGGTCACGATGTCGATAGCAATCGTTCTGGCCAACCCTACATCACCAATTTTGAGTGCCTCGAAACCAGAGTCCAACGCCGCAATGTAGGCAGGCCAATCACGTTCAAAATCGTCGCCAGCAGCACGCTCATCCGGTGCCAAAGGCGTGGCCCGATAAGTCTTGAAGGAGGTATGAGATTCGATTTGATTATCACGATAAGACTGAATGACAGCACTGATATCGTCTGCACTGGCATTGGCAGCGGTCAGCACGATGGCCTTGAAAAAGTCACGATTGGTGGCAATGGCATTTGCTTTGATCAGGTCAGTTTTCTGTATTGAGACTAGATTATTGCTAACGATGTCTTGCGTTTGGCCATACAGCTTGGAAATACCCGACTGGCCGAGAGCCGCCACGACGACGGTGATTAGCGCGCACAAACCGAATGCGATCAGCAGCTTGGGCTTCAGTTTGAGATGTGTCATCCAGGACATGAAGGTACTCGACAGTAGTTTTAGGATCGAAGACTCCAATGATCGGCCTCGGCGGAGCTAACTTGAAATGAATCCGACCATCGGACGATTAGGCGTAGGCCAGTAACGTTCCATGACTCAGACAGATGAAGTAGCCGGACGAATACAACGCAACAAAAGTGCACCTGATCGTCATGGATAGATTTCGAGCTTCTATTAAAAACAAGCCCCCTCTTCGAGTCCTCTAACCCCTCCGTGCTCATGAGCTGGTCGAACTGGCTGATCCAACGACTTGCGCTTTCGTCTAAAAGTGACCTTTTGAATCGAACCAAGCCCAAGCGGCATTCAATAAAGCTAACGCAATTGACTGATCCTCACCCTGGGGGTTAGGAAGCATGCCTTCGCCACCAAAGCCATACGCTTCCACGGGCAGGGATTAGATGTGGTCAAGCCCGCCGATATCAATCCCTACGGAGCAACGTTGGAAGGACATATGCGCTACCGCTTAGACTGCTAGTTACCCTCGACCAAGTAGCTATCCTAGCCGGTTGACAAATCGCAAGGTGCACAGCTCGAAGTCTACCTCGCCGGTCGCTTGGGCGGCGCACACCGTCACCCAATATCAGAGTATTTAGTATCCGAATTCATCAGAGGATCCGCCTAAGCGACGCAATTAACCCCAAACGGAGGCTCTATGAGAGTCTGAACATTCGGGTTAGTTATGTAGCGGTGCCATCTCAGAAATGCCTGCTCTTGGCGTGATTGAGCAATTCGCCAGTCGCATCCACCAATGCTGCCCACAGGCATTGACATCATCTCTGCTGTGGCGAGATTTAATTGGGCCAATAAGTCGCGGCTGTTGTCTTCGGCACGCCTTCTTTGAATAGCCATTTTTGCATCTTCTCGAGAGGTTGATGATGAGACACCAGGAAATTACGTCTGCACAGATGTTTCTAACAAACAGACGACCGGGCAGTCATAAGAATGTTTCTCACCCGCATAGAGTCATATAAACGTCACAATTCTTCAGGACGGACTCAACTTCCATTCAATTTTACAATCAGCCGCTGTAGCGGCAGGGACGAAGTCATGCCTGAAGGAAACGTAGTTCAACTCAACAGCGCAGCACGTGATGTGGTCGCGGAGCGCCAGCGTCAGGTAACAGCGGAAGGTTATTCGCTTTACCGCGATGACCTCTATGTGAAGGGCGAGATGTCCGATGCCGCGGCCGCTTATGCCACCTGCGCAGGCAGCGCTAGGTCGATTACTTCGCTTTGGCCATGGGGTGAAGCGACATTCAAACCGAGTTCCGATCGACGCCGGGACCTGGTCAAGGCCGCGGCATTGCTACTGGCCGAAATCGAGCGGCTTGATCGGCTTCCACTGATCCGAAGTTGGCCGGTACGCCGCGACGAAAACGGCTTCTTCCAGCACCCCGATCTTCCAGATTTCGACGAAGGTGACGGCGATAGGTGCAAGGCCTGGATCGCTGAACAAGGTCTTGAGGTGGCGAGGGTTGAACTCGAGTATCACAGCGACGAAGCGGTCTCTGAACGCTACTTCGAAGCTGGCGACCCTGACTGCAGTTACTGGGAGCCGGACCGGCCAGACGGCGAAGAATGGTTCTGCCTGGCAATTCACGATACCGATGATGGCCCTGTGTGCTGGTGGGCGCGGCGAGTGTTGACGCCATGAGCAACCGCGAAGCATTCGAACAGGCCTACGCCGAAGACAACAACTGCGACCTCGAATGGTGCCAAACCCAGCGCATGAAAAACGGCAGCTATCTGGACCGGTACATGGCGAAAGCCTGGTACGGGTGGCAGCGGGCCAAGGAGGCAGCGTGAGTGAGGTGCAGCTCAAACTCATGCCGGTCGCTGTAACGCTTCCTCACCCACCCAGGCACATGGGCTTTCTTGGACCTGACCGAGAAGTACCGGGCTACACGCTCGAGCAGATGCTTGATTTCGGCCGGGCTTGCGCCGCGGAAGCGCTGAAGCAAACTAAGTAACTCAAACCTCCCCCTACTTCATGCCTGCTGTTAGCTGTCGCTCACTTATTCCGCTGCCTCCAACCGATCAGCATGAAGATCAGCCCAGGGATTAGGAAACCCGGTGCCATGTAGGCAAACGTGCGTTCTTCAATCAGACCGTTTAAGCCGAACACAACACCACACACGGTGAACGGGATGCCGACAACAAACATCGGCTGTCTAAACGCTTTATCCACGACTGCAACCCTCCTTAAGAACCTTTCCTATTAAACCATAAAGCCTGCCGGTGATCGGCGGGCGAGGATTCGCTATGCCTACAAAACAGGATGATCGACCACTTCTGACACGGCTCGAAAAGCGCATCGAAAAACGTGAAGGCGGTATGCCCCGCCCTACAGATGTCGACATTGCGTTGCATCAACAATCAGCAGCCGTCATCGCCGAACTGGCAGCCGCGCTCAAGCTCACCCGAGAAAACCTGCGGGCCTGTCAGGCAACCATTCACCTGTGCGGCGGGTTCGACCCGGCCTATGTGAATAACGCCCAAGCAGCGATGAAGGTTGCCGACGAGGCGCTCAGCAAGATATCCGCCTAACCCCTTCTGCCGCCATAGGGCGGCTTGGAGCACCACATGAAACCAAAGCGCCAAGCGGTGCAGGCGCGCCGCGAGCTGGTGAAGATCAGCGAGTTTCAGCGCCGAGTGTGGGGAGAGAACGGTACACCGCTTTGCTCCCAAGCTATCCGCAACCAGATCAAGAACGATGACCTTCCCGGCGAGCGCGTCGGGAAGCTTTGGTTCATCGACTGGACCTCCTACCAAAACGCAACCGGAAACGACTTGGTTGATTCGGTGCTCAGAGGAGCCGCCTAATGTCGCCACGCCCACGCAGCCTCAAGCACAAGGGGCTTCCGCCAAACCTCTATGCCAATAATGGCGGGGAGTCATTCAAATACCGCCGCCCAGATACAGGGGCATGGCACGGCATGGGTACGGACCGGCATAAGGCGGTCCAAGCAGCAAAACAGCTCAACAGCCTGCTCATGGCGGGCACCGATCTGGTGTCTGGTGTCATGGGTGCTACGCAGACCCTTGCATCGTTTCTTGATACCTACGAACGTGAAATCCTTCCGCCGCGCGAGCTGGCGAAGGCCACGTTGACCCTATACAAGGTGCGCGCCAAGCAGATCAAGGCCGCGTTCGGTGATCAGCCGATAGATCAGATCACCATCCGACACATCGCCGAAATGCTTGACGGTATGACAGCGCGCGGCGCGAACCAGACCAGGGCGTTACTTGTGGACGTTTTCAACCACGCCGCATCCAAAGGACTGTGTCCTGACAATCCTGCCGCATGCACCATCCCGAAAATCGAGAAGAAGCAGCGCAAGCGGCACACTATCGAGGGGCTGAAAGCGATTCGCGAAGCCTCTCCGGTGTGGCTACAGAACGCCATCGACTTGGCACTGATCACCGCCCAGCGCCGTAGCGATGTGCTGAACATGAAGTTTAGCGATGTCCACGATGGAGGACTGCACGTAGTCCAGAGCAAAACAGAAAAGGCCAGTGACGCGGGCTGGATCAAGTTCGCCCTTACGAAAGAACTGGCGGCAGTTATTTCCCGGTGCCGCGACGATATTGCATCGCCTTACCTTGTCCACCGTAAGCCGGAGCGGAAAAAGCAATCGCAGGCTCGAGGCAAGGCGCACTGGACGAAGGTCGAGGAAAGGTTTTTAACGAGGGCTTTCAAAGAAGCTCGGGACGCGGCAGGTTGTTATAGCAAGTGGACCGAGGCTGAGCAGCCTGGCTTTCATGAAGTGCGCGCACTTTCGCTCCACCTGTACAAACGGGCGGGCAAAGACGGACAGAAAATCGCGGGACATACAACGGAGGGGATGACTCGGAATTACCAGAAGGATCACAACGACATCATCTGGTCAGAAGTAGTCGCCGACCTCGATATCAAGGAGATTTCGGGCTGATGTTTTGATTTTATATTGATTCAGTTTTGATTATAGGGCTAGAAATGAAAACGGCTCAAACACCGTAAGTGCTTGAGCCGTCTACAGAATAAATGGTCGGGACGGAGTGATTCGAACACTCGACCCCTTGCACCCCATGCAAGTGCGCTACCGGGCTGCGCTACGCCCCGACTAGGCGTGTATCAGTTTCCCATGCTGCGAAAACTTCGAGGAATATAACCTAAGCTTTTGAATTATGGAAGTATCCTGGCGATTTCTACTTGCCCAATACCACCAGAACGTCTTCCAGCTCGACGATCATCTGCCGGAGCAGTTTCTTGTAATCCTGAGTCTCATCCTTGGGTTCGCCAGCGGTCATACGCAGCCGCGCACCACCAATGGTGAAGCCTTGCTCATAGAGCAAGCCGCGGATCTGCCGGATCATCAGCACGTCTTCACGCTGATAATACCGGCGGTTGCCGCGTCGTTTGACGGGGTTGAGCTGAGGAAATTCCTGTTCCCAATAGCGCAAAACGTGCGGTTTCACCGCGCAGAGCTCGCTGACCTCACCAATGGTGAAGTAGCGTTTGCCTGGTATCGGCGGTAACTCGTCGTTATGACTTGGTTCCAGCATAAGCCTCAACTCGGGCCTTCAACTTCTGCCCTGGACGGAACGTGACAACACGGCGAGCCGTGATAGGAATTTCTTCCCCGGTCTTCGGGTTTCTACCAGGCCGCTGGCGTTTATCTCGCAGGTCAAAATTGCCGAAACCGGACAATTTGACCTGTTCGTTATCTTCCAGAGCGTGCCTGATTTCCTCGAAGAACAGCTCGACCAATTCCTTGGCTTCTCGTTTATTCAGGCCCAGCTCTTCGTACAGACGTTCGGCCATCTCAGCTTTCGTCAGAGCCCCCATACGCTACTTCCTTAACGTGGCGTTTAACCTTTCCTCGAGTGAGGTGAGGATTTTATGCGTTGCCGCATTGACCTCATCGTCGTTAAGAGTGCGCGATGGATGCTGCCAGGTCAAGCCAACTGCAAGGCTTTTTCTATGCGGATCAATGCCTTTACCCTGATAAACATCAAATAGCCTGAGGTCTGTGAGCCATTCGCCTGCATTTTCTCGAATAACGTCAAGAACTGCAGTGGCTGCAACGCCTTCATCAGCCAGTAGCGCCAGGTCACGTCTTACTTCAGGAAAGCGCGACAACTCCTGGAATTTCGGCATTTTACCCAATGCGACTTCAGCCAGAATCAGCTCGAAAACGAATACCGGACGATCCAGTCCCAGGGTTTTCGACAACTCAGGGTGAATGGCACCCACATAGCCAACTTCGCGACCATCACGTTCGATGCGCGCTGTCTGGCCCGGGTGCAGTGCTGGATGTTTACCAGGCACGAATTTGAAAGCGTCTAGCGCACCGGCGAAGCCTAGAACGGCTTCAACATCAGCCTTGACGTCGAAGAAGTCGATCACATCACGGCCCTGTGCCCAGCCTTCCGGCAAACGGCTGCCACAGACCACGCCGGCCAGCATCGGCTCTTGTTTCAGACCGTCCAGCTGACCGACGAAGCGCAGGCCGCTTTCGAACAGACGTACACGATCCTGCTGACGATTGAGGTTGTGCTGCAAAGACTTGACCAGGCCAGGCCACAACGAGGCGCGCATGGCGGCCATGTCGTTGGAGATCGGATTTGCCAGCAGCAACGGCTCAGCGCCAGGGCTGAATAGCTCAAATTGCTTGGGATCGATGAAGCTGTAGGTGATCGCTTCCTGATAGCCGCGAGCGACCAACAGGCGACGCAGCTCGGGCAGATCGCTACGGGCTTCAGCCTTGGCTTGCGGTGCCAGACGCGCCTGCGGGTAACGAACCGGCAGACGGTTGTAGCCGTATAGGCGAGCCAATTCTTCGATCAGGTCGACTTCAAGGCTGATATCGAAGCGATGACTCGGCACTTCTACGCGCCACTGCCCTGCCGCTGCAGCTGAAACGGTCAAGCCCAGGCCAGTCAACAAGCCTTCGATTTCGACCGGGTCCATTTTCAGGCCCAGCATCTGCTCGATACGCTCGGCGCGCAAAGTGACCGGCGCGATTGACGGCAGATCTTTCTCGCTGACAGCTTCAATAACGGGGCCAGCTTCGCCACCAGTGATTTCCAGCAGCAGGCCAGTAGCTCGCTCCATGGCCTTGCGTGCCAACTGCCAGTCAACACCGCGCTCGTAGCGGTGCGAAGCGTCAGTGTGCAGGCCATACGAACGGGCCTTGCCCGCGACGGCGATCTGGTCGAAGAACGCGCTTTCGAGGAATACGTCACGAGTCGTGCTGGATACACCGCTGTGTTCCCCGCCCATCACGCCGGCGATGGCCAGAGCGCGCTGGTGGTCAGCGATAACCAGAGTGTCGGCTCGCAGGCTGACTTCCTGGCCGTCCAGCAGAACGAGCTTCTCGCCCTCTTCTGCCATACGGACACGAATGCCACCGTTGATTTCAGCCAGATCGAACGCGTGCAATGGTTGACCCAGTTCGATCATCACGTAATTGGTGATGTCGACCACGGCATCAATGCTGCGAATGTCGGACCGACGCAGACGCTCAACCATCCACAACGGGGTTGGACGCGACAGGTCAACATTGCGAATCACACGACCGAGATAACGCGGGCAAGCGCTGGTCGCCAACACGTCAACCGGACGCACTTCATCGTGCGTCACGGGAACAGCGGCAACGGTCGACACAGCCACAGGGATGGCATAGAGCGCGCCGACTTCACGAGCCAGGCCAGTCAACGACAGGCAGTCGCCACGGTTTGGCGTCAGGTCCACTTCGATGCTTGCGTCATCCAGCTCAAGGTAGACACGGAAGTCTTCACCCACCGGCGCATCGGCTGGCAGCTCCATCAAACCGTCATTGCCCTCGCCCACTTGCAACTCGGACTGGGAGCACAGCATGCCGTTGGACTCAACGCCACGCAGCTTGGCTTTCTTGATTTTGAAATCGCCCGGCAACTCGGCACCGATCATGGCGAATGGAATTTTCAGACCCGGACGCACGTTTGGCGCGCCGCAGACGACCTGAAAGGTTTCCGAACCGTTGCTGACCTGGCATACGCGCAGTTTGTCGGCATCGGGGTGTTGCTCGGTGCTCAGTACTTCGCCGACGATCACGCCGCTGAATACACCAGCGGCCGGGGTGACGCTATCAACTTCAAGACCGGCCATCGACAAGCGGGCAACCAGCTCGTCGCGGGATACTTGCGGGCTTACCCAGCCGCGCAACCATTGTTCACTGAATTTCATCCTGCTCTCCAAAAAAATGCGTTACGGGCGACTCCGGTGCTCTACGACAGCGGCCATTGGCGGGCTGCCGCGAAGCGCCTCAGCGAAATTGCGCGAGGAACCGCAAGTCGTTGTCGAAGAACAGACGCAAGTCGTTGACGCCGTAACGCAGCATGGCCAGACGCTCCACGCCCATGCCGAAGGCAAAGCCCGAGAACTCTTCAGGGTCGATGCCGGACATGCGCAGCACGTTCGGGTGAACCATGCCGCAGCCCATGACTTCCAGCCAGCCAGTCTGTTTGCAGACACGGCAGCCTTTACCGCTGCACATCACGCACTCCATGTCGACTTCAGCGGACGGCTCGGTGAACGGGAAGTAAGACGGGCGGAAACGCACGGCCAGTTCTTTTTCGAAGAACACCCGCAGGAACTCTTCGATTGTGCCTTTGAGGTCGGCGAAGTTGATGTCGCGATCAACCAGCAGGCCTTCGACCTGGTGGAACATCGGCGAGTGGGTAATATCGGAGTCGCTGCGGTACACACGGCCTGGGCAGACAATGCGGATCGGCGGACGCTGCGATTCCATGGTGCGGACCTGTACCGGTGAGGTATGGGTGCGCAACAGCATGTTCGCATTGAAATAGAAGGTGTCATGCATCGACCGGGCCGGGTGATGGCCTGGGATGTTGAGCGCTTCGAAGTTGTGGTAATCGTCTTCCACCTCAGGGCCTTCGGCGATGCCGTAGCCAATGTGGGTGAAGAATTGTTCGATGCGTTCCAGAGTACGGGTAACGGGGTGCAGACCGCCTGAGGTCTGGCCGCGGCCAGGCAGGGTCACGTCAATGGACTCGGCGGCGAGTTTAGCGGCAAGATCCGCTTCCTCGAACTGCGCCTTGCGGGCATTGAGAACCTCTGTGACACGCTCCTTGGCTACGTTGATCAGGGCGCCGACTTGCGGACGCTCTTCTGCAGGCAAATTCCCCAGGGTCTTCATCACCTGAGTCAACTCACCTTTCTTGCCAAGGTATTGAACCCGGATTTGCTCCAGGGCATTGATATCTTCAGCGCTCTGCACAGCCTCAAGAGCTTGCGAGACCAGCGCGTCCAGGTTTTCCATGTACAGACTCCAGATACGAAATAGGGGAAGAGCTTTTAGGCTCTTCCCCTATTTATGACGTTTAACACCGAGCCTCAGAAACTGAGGCCCGGTGATTGTCGGGGACTTAGGCCAAGGTGGCTTTAGCTTTCTCGACAATCGCAGCAAACGCCGCTTTTTCGTTCACTGCCAGATCAGCCAGAACCTTACGGTCGATCTCGATGGACGCTTTTTTCAGGCCGGCGATGAAACGGCTGTAGGACAGACCGTTGATACGAGCACCAGCGTTGATACGAGCGATCCACAGAGCGCGGAACTGACGTTTTTTCTGACGACGGTCACGGTAGGCGTATTGGCCTGCCTTGATTACCGCTTGCTTGGCAACACGGAATACGCGTGAACGCGCGCCGTAGTAGCCTTTAGCAAGTTTCAGAATTTTTTTGTGACGCTTACGGGCAATGACGCCACGCTTTACACGAGCCATGAGTTACTTCCTCTATTCTTGATCAAAATTAACGAAGGCGCAGCATGCGCTCGACTTTTGCCACGTCAGACGGATGCAGCAAGCTGCTACCGCGCAGTTGACGCTTACGCTTGGTCGACATTTTGGTCAGAATGTGGCTCTTGAAAGCGTGTTTGTGCTTGATGCCGTTAGCAGTTTTCAAAAACCGCTTAGCTGCACCACTTTTAGTCTTCATCTTTGGCATGTTCGGATACTCCGCATTCAGTTGATAAACATAACCGCAAGGCCTGCCGTGCCCTGGTGGTTATTTCTTCTTTTTCGGGGCGATGACCATAATCAGCTGGCGTCCTTCCATCTTAGGATGCTGCTCAACGGAACCGTATTCGAGAAGGTCACCTTCAACCCGCTTCAACAGTTCCATGCCCAGCTCCTGGTGGGCCATCTCACGACCGCGGAATCTTAACGATACCTTGGCCCTGTCCCCGTCACTCAGGAAACGTACCAGGTTGCGTAGTTTTACCTGGTAATCCCCTTCCTCCGTCCCTGGACGAAACTTGATTTCTTTAACCTGGATCTGTTTCTGATTTTTCTTGGCAGCGGCAACCTGCTTCTTCTTTTCGAAGATCGATTTGCCGTAGTCCATCAGCTTACAGACAGGGGGTACTGCATCGGCGGAAATTTCCACCAGATCCAGCTTGGCCTCTTCAGCCTTAAGCAGCGCGTCTTCAATTGACACAATCCCAAGCTGCTCGCCTTCAGCTCCAATTAACCGAACCTCGCGTGCCGAGATATTCTCGTTGATCGGGGCTTTCGGTGCAGCTCGTTTATCTTGTCTCATTTCACGCTTAATAGTAATTACTCCGAATCTTGGCGACCACGCCGGGAAACCGCTTGTGCGAGGAATTCAGCGAACTGGGCGACCGGCATCGAGCCGAGGTCTGCACCTTCGCGTGTACGCACAGCGACAGTTTGCATTTCAACTTCCCGATCTCCAATCACGAGGAGATAAGGGACCTTGAGCAAAGTATGCTCACGGATTTTAAAGCCGATCTTTTCATTTCTCAAGTCGGACTTGGCACGAAAACCGCTTTCAGCGAGAGTTTTTTCCACTTCAAGGGC
The DNA here is from genome assembly GCF_032582135.1 of Pseudomonas syringae group sp. J309-1. Taxonomy (NCBI): domain Bacteria; kingdom Pseudomonadati; phylum Pseudomonadota; class Gammaproteobacteria; order Pseudomonadales; family Pseudomonadaceae; genus Pseudomonas; species Pseudomonas syringae group sp. J309-1. The sequence continues at coordinate 132,399 of NZ_JAWHNU010000005.1, forward strand.
AAAATCTGCCTGTTTATCAGTGATATTCATGATCACTGCCTGAGTGGGTGCCAGCCAGGCCGGGAATGCACCTTCGTAGTGCTCGATCAAAATCCCGATGAAACGCTCGAAAGAACCGAGAATCGCCCGGTGCAACATGACCGGATGTTTACGGCTGTTGTCTTCGGAGACGTATTCGGCGCTCAAACGGATCGGCAAGTTAAAGTCGAGCTGCAGGGTACCACACTGCCAGACACGACCGAGGCAGTCTTTCAACGAGAACTCGATCTTCGGACCGTAGAACGCGCCCTCGCCCGGCTGCAGATCATAAGGTAGACCCGCGCTATCGAGCGCCGATGCCAGCGCGCTTTCAGCGCGATCCCACAGCTCATCGGAACCCACACGCTTTTCAGGACGAGTCGACAGCTTCAGCTCGATGTCCTTGAAGCCGAAGTCGGCATAGACATCCAGGGTCAGTTTGATGAACGCCGCGGATTCCGCCTGCATCTGATCTTCAGTACAGAAGATGTGCGCGTCATCCTGAGTGAAGCCACGAACGCGCATGATACCGTGCAACGCACCGGACGGCTCGTTACGGTGGCAAGCACCAAACTCGGCCAGACGCATCGGCAGCTCACGGTAGCTTTTCAGGCCCTGATTGAACACCTGCACGTGGCATGGGCAGTTCATCGGCTTGATTGCGTAGTCGCGGCTCTCGGACTCGGTGGTGAACATGTTATCGGCGTAGTTCGCCCAGTGACCTGACTTCTCCCACAAGGAGCGATCAACCACCTGCGGCGTCTTGATCTCCAGATAACCATTCTCGCGCTGCACTTTGCGCATGTACTGCTCAAGCACCTGATACAGAGTCCAGCCCTGTGGATGCCAGAACACCATGCCCGGCGCTTCTTCCTGGGTGTGGAACAACCCAAGACGCTTGCCGATTTTACGGTGATCGCGCTTTTCAGCTTCTTCGATGCGCTGGATATAAGCAGCCAGTTGCTTCTTGTCGGCCCAGGCGGTGCCATAGACCCGTTGCAGCTGCTCGTTTTTGGCATCGCCGCGCCAGTAGGCACCAGACAGCTTGGTCAGCTTGAAGGACTTTAGGAAGCGAGTGTTCGGCACGTGCGGGCCGCGACACATGTCGACGTATTCTTCGTGGTAGTACAGACCCATGGTCTGCTGCTCTGGCATGTCTTCAACCAGACGCAGTTTGTAATCTTCGTGACGCGCAGTGAACACATCGATCACTTCGGCGCGCGGAGTGACCTTCTTGATGACGTCGTAATCTTTTTCGATCAGCTGCTGCATGCGCTGCTCGATCGCCGCCATGTCATCAGGCGTGAACGGGCGCTCATAAGCGATATCGTAATAAAAGCCGTCATCAATGACAGGCCCGATGACCATTTTTGCAGTCGGGTACAGCTGCTTGACCGCGTGACCTACAAGGTGGGCGCACGAGTGGCGGATGATCTCCAGCCCTTCCTGATCCTTGGGGGTAATGATCTGCAGGGTGGCGTCTTTCTCGATCAGATCGCTGGCGTCGACCAGTTGACCGTCGACCTTACCGGCAACGGTGGCCTTGGCCAGACCTGCACCAATGGAAAGCGCGACCTCGGCTACGGAAACCGGATGATCGAATGAACGTTGACTGCCGTCGGGAAGAGTAATGGTGGGCATGGCGCCTCCTCTCCTAGTGGTGACCCCTACCAAAGGTCACGTGGGTTGGGATGAGCCAGTACGTGATCCGGTGGTATGCCTGCCTCACAGTGGCAGGAGCCTCGCGGCCAACCTTGAACCGAACCAGATGACTGGTTTGAAATAAAAACTGCACAACGACGGCGAAAAGAACACCAGCCAGACGCAGACAGATATAAAGGACGCGCATCCTATCACAGCTCAACCCATTCACATGCACGCAGGATCAATCAATTGCAGCATCCGCGTTCGCCTCGTAATTTTCAAACTGAACTGGCGTCCACACTCATCGTCAGATAGCTGTGCAACCTGCAGCAAATACGTTGAACCCTATAAAGGAAAACGCCATGAAGCTTATACGTTTACTCGCCCTGCTCGCCCCAATCGCCCTGGCAATGCCACTCAGCGCTCAAGCAGCGATGAGCGCTCCAACCAAAGCCAAGTTCATCCAGGATTGCGTGGCCACCGCGGGACAAAAGCTTGATGCAGCCTCAGCGAAATCCCACTGCGAGTGTGGCGCTGAGCAAGTGAGCAAAAACTTCAGCAGTGCGGAAATTGAAAAAATGAGTAATGCCAATCCGCCACCAACCCCTGAGCAAACTAAAAAAATGAGTGATCTGGTCGCCAAAAACTGCACTCAGCCAAAAAAATAATTCATCTACATGACTTCACGAAGTAAGGCGGGGCATGTTTTCAGGATGACTGAGAGCGAACTCTGAAGGCCTTGAAATACGCGCCTTTCAGCCCCGTCTACTTACGACTCAATGTGACTTTGAGCGTCAGAAACAGGGTGACTTAGAGAAGTTATTCCGGGTTTACCTACGGTTAATGCTCAAAGTTCTTACTGAAAAAGTTCTACATTCCCACATTTCGACTATGATAGGCCGGTGTGCCCAGTTGGCCTGAGCAACACGTACACTGAAAAAATTATGTTCTTGGAGATTCACCATGTCTAATCGCCAAACCGGCACCGTAAAATGGTTCAACGACGAAAAAGGCTTCGGCTTTATCACCCCACAGGGTGGCGGTGACGACCTGTTCGTACACTTCAAAGCTATCGAAAGCGACGGTTTCAAAAGCCTGAAAGAAGGCCAGACCGTTTCGTTCGTGGCTGAGAAAGGCCAAAAGGGCATGCAAGCTGCTCAGGTTCGCGCGGAGTAATCCAGGCGATCTAAAAAAACCCCGTCACTGACGGGGTTTTTTTATGGGTACAGGAAAGGCTCGGCTCAGCCGCAGTTGACCCGCACGACCTTGCCATTGGCATCGGTGTTGAGATTGACGCGATTGGAGCGGTATTCCAGGGTGACCATATCGTTGGCACCAATGAACCGGGCATCTTGCGCCCCTGCTTTGGCTCGGGCCTGGGCGAGCAACGCAGCCGATGCTTGCTGACCTACGGCGAACTGAGCACCTGCGGCGTCGCAGCGCCCACTGGCAACCGGAGCATTCGGTTCTTGAGCTGTTGACTCAGACGTACTGCTGCACCCTGCCAGCAACGACAACGCAACAGCAAACCCGACTGAAGAGATTTTCCACGGCATACAGACTCCTTGACCGATAAACATAAGCTGAATCCTTGCGACAGCGCCGCAACCCATTCGTTGCAACACATGGCCAGTTCCAGGCCATCAGTACAGACCGCTGCGCAGTCTGCCCGAGCTTGATGCGCCACGTCTCAGCAAATCGTCACAAAACATGAGTACGTATGCACCGGGTTCTGACTCGTCACTGAGTTACCGCCGTAGGTTGCAGTGTCAAGCAGCGGCTGAAATGCTTTACTGGAACTGACGTTCGGCCGCCCAGGCCGCACTCTGTAAAGGATCTCCCTTTCAGACGACGAGACGAGGCAGCAATGGCAGTCGTATCCATCGATGCAGACATCAAGGCGAAATGGCACCAGGGACATTCATCACACAGCCCTGGCAACCCGGAAGAGCTGGCGATCATTGCTGTGGACTTGCTGGTAAAGGAGTTGGGCACAGAGGGCGCGCTGGCATTCATCACGCAAGTACTTGCTCGTTACCCGAACGAGACCGGCAAGGCGTAACAAGCGCCTGCCGGTTTCTCAGAGAGGCTTTATTTAAGGCGTGACAGGCGACTGGTCAGCAGATCGAAGAAGCCCTGCGCGTCGCCACTTTCGACCCAGAAGACGTTCTTGTCCCGGCCGAGCGTGTCATACCAGTCGGCAACGGTCTGCCCAAAACCTATGCCTTCACGGCTATCGACAGCCACGTTGATCTGCCTGCCGCTGAACAACTCAGGCTTGAGCAACCAGGCGATGACACTGGCGTCATGCACCGGCCCGCCGGGCAGACCATAGTGAGTCATGTCCAGCTTCACGTACTCATTGAGAATACTGCCGACCAGTTTGCCCGCCTGATTATTCAACGCGGCGATCTGCGCCAGCCGCTGCTCGCTGGTGAGTATTTTGTGGGTGACGTCCAGCGGCAGGTAGGTCAGTTTGACGCCACTGGCCAGAACCACTTGAGCAGCATGAGGGTCCGCGAACAGGTTGAACTCGGCAACCGGCGTGATATTCCCGCCATTGAAGTGCGCTCCGCCCATCACGACGACTTCCTTGATGCCCTGAGTGATTTCCGGATCCTGTACCAGTGCCAGAGCCAGATTGGTTTGCGGCCCCAGCATGGCGATGGTGATGCTGTGCGGTTTGGCCTTGCGCAAGGTGTCAATCAGGTACTGCACTGCATTACCCTGGGCAAGCCCCTGCTTGGGTTCATGCACGGGCACCCCAGGCAAACCTTCCTGGCCGTGGACATTCTCGGCATAAATCGGCGTACGCACCAAAGGCTTGGACGCACCGGCGTATACCGGCACTTCTTCACGCCCCGCCCACTCGCGGGCCAGTCGTGCATTGCGAGAGGTTTTGTCCAGACGCACATTGCCCGCCACCGTCGTGATCCCCAGAACGTTCAACTCCTCGGGGGATGCCAGTGCAAGCAGCAACGCCACCACGTCATCGGCCCCCGGATCGGTATCGATGATCAAGTCGCGTTTTTCTGCGGCCTGGGCCACGCTTGCACTGAGAATGGACAAAAGCAGCAGGCTCCGGAATAACTGTTTGATGATTGGCAATGCTTGCATAGCGAACTCCCTGTTCAGATTAAATGACTTTACGGACAATCAGAAAACCACACCGGCGACCAGCGCAATGTTGCTGTATGGCTCGCACTCACCGGTACGCACGATGGCTTTGGCACTTTTGCTCAGGGCCTTGAGCGCCTCATGACTGAGCAGCCGCTGCTCACCCAGATCGCCATCCAGATTAAGGCCCTCGATAACGCTCAGGGCGGGAGGCTTCTTGAACATGATTTCTTCGGCCAGCACATGGCTTTCGACCTGCATTTCACTCAGTACGGTATCCAGTGCACTGGCGAAGTCGACCATCCCACGGGTCAACGCCAGATCAATCAACTCCACGCCTGCCGGAATCGGCATGCCAGCGTCAACAATCATCACGATATCGCCGTGCCCCAAGGACGCGATGACGCGGGAAAGAGCGATATTCAGCAAGGGTGTTTTTTTCATGTAGGGTCAAACCTTAGTACTTCAGCACGATCAGGGATGGAAGGTTGCGCACCCGCTCGGGTTACCGACAACGCCGCAGCCTTTTGCGCGAAACGAATCGCCTCGGCTTCAGTGCGACCTTCAGCCAGCGCCGCGGCGAAACCGCCGACAAATGTATCACCCGCAGCCGTGCTGTCGACCGCAGTCACGCGCGGCGCAGGAAACTGCTCCATGCCCTGCCCCGATGCCAATAACGCGCCCTGCTCTCCCAGGGTAATGATCACCTTGCCTGCGCCCGCGTCCAGAAGGGACCGCGCTGCGCGCTCTGCAGACGATAGCGAGTCCACCGCAATACCGCTCAGAATCGCTGCCTCGGTTTCATTGGGGATCAGATAATCAATCAACGAATACCACTGATCGGGCAACGCAGCAGATGCTGGCGCAGGGTTGAGAATGACCGTCTTGCCCAGTTCACGCGCTCGACGCAACACATGAGCAACGGTGGGCAACGGCACCTCAAGCTGACAAATGACCACCTGTGCAGCACCGAGCAGCGCATCAAAACGGTCAGTGATATCCGGCGTCAGCTGGCCATTGCCCCCGGCAACAATAATGATCGCGTTCTGGCCATTGGCATCGACCACAATCGAAGCGATTCCGGTGGACACACCCACCACGGTAGTGAGCCCCTGACAATCGATCTGCTCGGCCAGTAAAGCGGCACGCAGTTGCTCACCATAGGCGTCATCCCCTACGCAACCGATCATCGCCACGCGCGCGCCCAGCCGCGCCGCTGCGACAGCCTGATTGGCGCCTTTGCCGCCGGATACCGTGGCAAACGAATCCCCACTCAAGGTTTCCCCCGGACCCGGCAGGCGTTGCGCTCGCGTAACCAGATCCATATTCAAACTGCCGACCACCACTACCTGGGCGTGCGACATCTCTGCATTGTTTTTCACGTTCATCGTTCTTACTCGAGGTAGTTTTTACTCAACGTCATTATGTGGCTGGCGGCGCCGTGGATTCACGCAACACAATGCTTGGGGACACGACACGCTGCTCGGTCACGCCGTCGAAGGGCCCGGTGATGCGCCGCAACAGCATCTGCGCGGCACTCTCGCCCAGCTCGACAATCGACTGACCCACGGTCGTCAGCGCAGGATAGACATAGCGGCTCATTTCGATGTCATCGAACCCCACCACTGACAAGTCTTTTGGCACGCGTAAATTACGCTCGGCCGCAGCGCGCAACACGCCAATCCCGATCATGTCATTACCCGCAAAAATGGCAGTTGGCGGGTTGTCCTCCAGCAGGCTGACAGCCGCCTGATAGCCTCCCGGACTGGTGTAATCGCTTTCGATCACCCAATGCGCCTCAACCTTGATGCCTGCTTCTGCCATGGCTCGCTCGTAACCACGCAGCCTTAGTCGCGCCACACTGGTTTGCGCCGGTCCATGAATGCAGGCGATGTGTCGATGCCCCAACCCCAGCAGATGATGGGTTGCCAGATAACCGCCCAGTTCATGATCTATACGCACCAGGTCGGCATCAATACCCTCCAGCTCCCTGTCGACCACTACCATCGGCGTGCGTACACCGGCGAGGCCACCATCCAGACCAGGATCGCCGCCCACCGAGGACACGATCAGCCCATCGACGCGCTTCTCCAACAGCACGCGCAGATAGCCCCGCTGTTTATCCGCATTGTCATCGCAATTACACAGAATCACGCAGAAACCGTTGCGCTCGCAGTAGTCTTCGATGCCTCGTGCCAACTCGGCAAAATAGGGGTTCACGCCATTGGGGATCAGCAGCCCGATAGTCGACGTGGTTTTGGCTTTAAGAGAACGCGCTACGGCACTGGGCACATAATCCAGTTGCTTGATGGCTGCTTCGACCTTGATCCTGACCTCATCGCTCACGGGCCTGGATTTGTTCAGGACATGAGAAACCGTGGTGTAGGAAATACCGGCCAATGCCGCTACATCTTTGATCGTTGCCATATCAGACCTGGCGCTTGGCGCGATGGCTGCGATAGGTGTCGAGCACTACCGCGATAACAATCACTGCGCCGGTAATAATCCGCTTGGTCGGCTCCGTGGCACCAATTTGCGCCAGTCCGGCCGCCAGCACGGAGATGATCAGGACACCGAAGAAGGTACTGATGATCGAACCGCGCCCGCCCATCAGGCTGGTACCGCCGATCACCACTGCGGCAATAACTTGCAGCTCCAGGCCCGAGCCTGCGTTAGGGTCAGCCGCCTCCAGGCGGGAAATCTGGAACAGCGCAGCCACGCCCGCCAGCAGGCCCATCAACGAGAACACCAGAATCTTGTAAGGCTTGGGATTGATGCCCGCCAGCCGCACGGCCTCTTCATTGGTGCCAATGCCAATCAGGTAGCGCCCGAATACGGTACGGGTAAGCAACGCCTGAGCGACAATAATGACCAGCAAGGCAATCACAAAAGAAGGCGAGATGCCGAAGGCAAAAGGGTCCGATAACCAGGCATACGAGTCGCCAATGTAGGCCGTGCGCGAGTCGGTCATCTGGTACGCGACACCCCGGGCCATTTCCAGCACGCCCAGCGACACGATGAATGATGGAATCCGCCAGGCAACAGTGATGGATCCGGTAATCGTCCCGGCGAGTGCGGCGCATGCCATGCCAAACAATGCAGCCGGGATAATGCTCCAGCCCCAGCCAAGAATGGCCACACTTACGGCTGAAGCCGCCAGTGCCAGCACCGAACCCACCGACAGGTCAATGCCGCCGATGATCAGCACAAAGGTCATGCCGACTGCCAACACCATCAAGTCAGGGATCTGGTTGGCGATGGTGCTGAAGGTGTTGTACGAAAGGAAGTGGTCACTGAGCAGCGAGAACAGCACGATCATCGCCAGCAGAGCACCCGCCAGGCCCAGATAAGTCCCCAGGCCGAAATAGGTGCCGCTGCGTTTGGCGGGTGAAGGCAAAGCCGGTGAAGGGGTAGAGGTTTTCATCAAGCAGTCCTCGGCGCGGCTTCACTCAGCAGCGCGTCGCGTTTTTGATAGCCGGCAAATGCGGCAGCGAGCAGTTCGTCCTGGGTCCAGCTGTCGCGCTCGAAGGTGTCGATCAGGCGTCCGGCAGACAGCACGCCGATGCGATCACAGATCAGCATCAGCTCGCGCAAATCACTGGAGACCACGACCAGCGCCCTGCCCTGACGGGTCAGCTCACCAAACAACCCGTAGATATCGAATTTGGCACCAACATCGATGCCCCGGGTTGGTTCATCGAACAGCATGATCGGACAGTCACGCTCCAGCCATCGACCAATCACCACCTTCTGCTGATTGCCACCGGAAAGCTCGGAAACCAACTGCGCCGGACCGGAACTGCGGATGTGCATGGCGTCGATCTGCCGTTGCGCCAGGTTCATTTCATCTTGAGCCTTGACCAGTCCGCCAGCCGAGACTGCATCCATGTTGCCCAGGGCGATATTGGCGCTGATGGACTGGGTCAGCAAAAGCCCCTCGCCCTTGCGGTCTTCAGTGATCAACGCGATACCCTGGCGAACGGCGTCGGCAGGTGAACGAATCGAAACACTGCGCAGCGGACTACCCAACTCGATGGTGCCGCTGTCGGCCAGATCGGCACCGTAGATCAGGCGCATAAGCTCGGTACGACCCGCACCGATCAATCCGGAGATACCGAAGATTTCGCCTTTGCGAACCTGAAACGAGACATCCCGAACCTTGTCACCCCGACTCAGGCCTTTGATGCTCAGTGCGACTTCCCCAATCTGGCGCGCCCCCAGATCGATCTTGTCACCCAGTTCGCGACCGACCATCAACGTCACCAACTGCTCGCTGCTGTAATTGGCGATAGCGTCGACGCACACCAGCTTGCCATCGCGCAGCACAGCGATACGTTGCGCGACACGCTGCAATTCCTCAAGGCGGTGAGAGATGTAAATGATCGACACGCCGCGTGCCTGCAGGCGGGTGATCTGCTCGAACAACATCTCGACTTCCCGAGCCGTCAACATGGCGGTCGGCTCATCAAGAATCAGCACGCGACAGTCACCGATGAGATTGCGGGCGATCTCCACCATCTGCTGATGACCGATGCCCAGTTCACCGACCAATGTATCCGGGTCGATTGCATCCAGCCCTACTTGAGCCATGGCCTGCGTCGCATCTTCACGCAGACGCTTGCGGTTGATCCAGCCGGCACGTCGCGGCAGGTTGTCGAGAAACAGGTTTTCAGCAACGGACAGCGTGGGCAGCAGGTTGAGTTCCTGCATCACCATACGCACCCCCAGCTTTTCTGCCTGGGTTCGACTGGTCGGCTGATAGCTTTCGCCCTGGAACTGCATCTGCCCGGTGGTGGGCGCTTCCAGACCGCCGATTATTTTCGAAAGAGTACTTTTTCCTGCGCCATTTTCCCCCGTGAGGGCCAGCACTTCGCCGCGCATCAACGTCAGGTCGATATCGCCAAGTACGGGTTGCGCGTAGGTTTTGCCTATACCGCTGACAGAAAGCACAGCAGTTTGAGCTGAAACGGACATAAATCTCTCCGTGCACCTGCCCAGGACGGGCAGATGCAGTCATTCGACGAAGGAGTTACAGTTTGGATTGAGTGACCAGCGTGACCGGCGTTTCGATGACCCCATTCACTGTCTCGACTTTTTCGCCCTTGAGAATTTTCAAGGCCGCGTCGATACCGAACATGGCTTGCCTGGCGGCGAACTGATCAGCCGTCGCCAGCACTCGACCGTCTTTGATCATGGGCTGGATAGCCTTGATGTTGTCGTAGCCCACTACTTTGACCTGATCCTTTTTGCCTGCCGCTCGCACGGCAGAAACAGCGCCCAGCGCCATGCTGTCGTTACCGGCCAGCAGCGCTTTCAGGTTCGGGTGGGCATTGAGCATTTGCGAAGCAACGGCGTTGCCTTTGTCGATTTCCCAGTTACCAGACTGAACCGAGACAATCTTCATCTGTTTGGCTTCCATGGCATCCTTGAACCCAGCTGTGCGCTGCTGAGCGTTGGTGGTCGTGGAAACGCCTTCGATAATGCCTACTTCATCACCCGGATTCAGGTCGCGAGCCAGGTACTCACCCACCAGCCTGGCACCTTTACGATTATCGGGTCCCACAAAAGGCACACTGATGCCTTTGCTTTTCAGCACCTCAGGGTCCAGTTGATTGTCGATGTTCACGACCGTGATCCCGGCGTCCATCGCCTTCTTGATAACCGGCACCAACGCCTTGGAGTCTGCGGGGGCGATGACCAGTGCGTTGACCTTGGAAACGATCATCTGCTCGACAATGCGGATCTGGCTGGAGGTGTCTGATTCGTCCTTGATGCCGTTGGAGATCAAATCAAACTTGTCAGCGTTTTCTTTCTGGTAAGCCTTGGCACCGTCTTCCATGGTTCGGAAGAACTCGTTGGCAAGGGATTTCATCACCAGCGCGACTTTGGGCTTTTCAGCGGAGTCAGCGGATAAAGCAGGGAGGGAGGTTGTTGCGGCAACAGCAGCGAGCATAGCGACGGCAAGAACGCGTCCAGCAAATGGCAGCTTCATGGGTACACTCCGATCTTATGATTATTGTGTCGGGCAAAGTATCGCACCCCTGATCGACGATCAGGGCGCAAACGTTTGCGAGAAACGAACTATGAGAAACGGCGCGACGATTGTCAACGCCCGGAACGGAGCGCGGCGCTAAATAATCGAGTAACGATTACACCGTAATGTCCATGCCACCACTTCTGTCGAGTTCTTTGAACAACGACGCGGACATCAACATGATCGATCCGGTGACCGCGGTTATCTGACTTTGAAAGCTGGACACCACCGAGTTTTTGGCCGCGAGATTCGAATAGGCAGCGTTTTCTGCGGACTGCATCCTCGCCCTCAAGTCACGTAACTGCTCCTGCAATTCGGCCAGACGCTTGAGCAGCCGTTTGGAAGAGACACTCAGATGATCGGAAATGTCGCCGCTGATTTTTTTCTCTTCCGACGTCGTATCGAGCTTCTTCTCGTCTTCAGTAACAGCATCTGTGCTGGGGGTCGTTCCCGCACTGATACTGAACGCAGGCGCTGAAAAACCGACGGTGAAAATAGTCATGACTGTCATCCTGAATTAATGGAGTCCTGACCCAGCAATCGGCTAAGCCGTTTTTTTCTTTAACGCTGAGTGCCAGACGGTGATGCCTACAGGTCCGTTCTGTTTTCCTACAGAGAAGTTGCGAAATAGCCCACAGTGAAATACTGTATGCCCGTACAGCAACCCAGGAACCTTTTCCGTGGCGAAATCCAGCGCAGCAACTCAGTCCCTACCCAGCTCCTACGAACGTTTGGGCGTAAGAGTACAAAAGATCATCAATTCACCTACGGCACAGAAAGCCAAGGCGGCCTTGATATTCCGTCTGCCAGATGAAATCGAAGACGAGTGGAATCAGTTGCTTGAAGAGATCGCTGAAAACGACAACGTAACCCTCGCCTATCGGGATGATGGCGGTATACACATTTTCTGGACAGTGCCGAAGGAAGACTGACGGCATGATGGTGCGAATCCTTACCCTGCTTTGTACAACCCTGCTCCTCACCGCTCCAATCAACGTTCACGCAGAAGCGCCACATACCTTCAGCCAGGCAAAAAAAATTGCCTGGGGCCTCTACTCCGCCCAGTCAACGGAGTTTTACTGCGGCTGTAAATACAGTGGCAACAAGGTTGATATCGCCGGTTGCGGCTATGTCCCACGCAAGAACGCCACGCGCGCCAAGCGCATTGAATGGGAGCACATCGTTCCGGCATGGCAAATCGGCCATTTGCGTCAGTGCTGGCAAAACGGCGGGCGCAAAAACTGTACGAAAAACGACAAGATTTTCCAGCAAGCCGAAGCCGACCTGCACAACCTTGTGCCTAGCATTGGCGAGGTCAACGGCGATCGAAACAATTTCAGCTTTGGCTGGCTTCCGGCCCAAACGGGCCAGTACGGATCGTGCCTGACCCAGGTTGATTTCAAGGCCAAAAAGGTCATGCCACGGCCTTCCATTCGCGGCATGATTGCGCGCACGTATTTCTATATGAGCAAGCAGTACAACTTGCGTCTGTCGCGTCAGGACCAGCAGCTTTATCAGGCCTGGAACAAGACATATCCCGTGGAAAGCTGGGAGCGCCAGCGTAATCAGAAGATTGCCTGTGTGATGGGACGAGCCAACGAGTTCGTAGGCCCGGTAGATCTGAAAAGCTGCGAAAAAACCGTCTCAAGAGCCCGTTAGCGGCCTACCTGAATCGGGCAACCTGAGGGACAGGTTGCCCGGCTAGCAATGCTCTCTTCTGCCTGAGGCGCAGTCCCTCTCAACTCCATAAAGCACATCGCCACTCATCGGAGTTTTGTACAACTATGTTCAATTCGGTGTAAATCTCCGTATCTCTTTTCGGGACAAAACATCAGAAAAGCGATAGCTGGAGCAGCAGTACGATTCAAGGCCGCTTGAAGTCTTTTGCAAGCCTGTATCGATCTCTAAATGATTGGGTAGCACGTCGGACACATTACCGGCTCAAGCTCTCAGGTACCAAAAAAGTACACATTTTCAGAGACGCATCCCGACACCAAACAGGCAGGGACAATGATGAACGATCAGACGGATTTTGAAATTCATTATCAGTTTCGCGGCGAACCTCGACACTTTTGCCATCAGGCATTACAGCTATGCGAAAGCGACGCCCTGCACATTGCCACACTGCACGCGGGGGTTTGGCAGGTAGGCGACAATGTTGCGACAGGGCCTGTTCGAGTCGCACTCAAGCAGGCAGAGGGACGGGGCGTTACTCAGGTGCATTGGAAAAAGACACCCAGGAACGAGAAACTCTAAACGAACCCGTTTTGAGGCGGTCCCAATTACCAAGCAGCGCTCATCAACCAGCAACGCGAGGTAAGCATGTCAATCGATAAAGACCTTGAAAAAGAAGTCCTCACCCGACTCCTGAAAGCCCACCCGGCAGGTTTGGGTAAAGAAGTACTCGACAACTATAGGGGGGAGAACGCAGTCGCGGACACCCTGGAGTACTTGCAACAAGGCGGCCTGATTCACCACGGCAGCGTCGATTCACCAGGCGAGCCGGGGCGTTCGCTCAATTACCCGATCAAGCTTAGTTCGGCAGGTGTCGTCGCTGCCAAAGCCTTTGAAGTCCAGGGCTAGAACGTAAAAAGCCCGACCTGTTTCAGGTCGGGCTTTTTCATGTCAGATCTCCGGGTATTCGCCAGTACCCTCTGGCCATGGCGTGAGCAGCTCGAAGCCGGTCTCCGTGACCGCGACCATGTGCTCCCACTGGGCAGACAAAGACAAGTCTCTGGTTAGCACTGTCCAGCCATCAGGCAATGTCTTGGTGCCCGGCTTGCCCGCATTGATCATCGGCTCAATGGTAAAGACCATGCCGGGCTTGAGGCGCATGCCCTTTCCTTGCGCACCGTAGTGCAACACCTGAGGATCTTCGTGGTAGTTACGACCGATCCCGTGGCCACAATATTCACGAACAACGCTGAACCCTTCACGGTGCGCCACCGTCTGGATTGCATGGCCGATATCGCCCAGCGTAGCTCCGGGACGTACCGCGTGAATACCGGCACGAGTGGCTTCGTAGGTGGTGTGCACCAGACGCTTTGCCAACGGACTGACTTCACCGACGAAGTACATGCGGCTGGTATCGCCGTACCAACCATCGTTGATGACGGCAACGTCGATGTTGATGATATCGCCATCCTTGAGGATGTCGGACGCGGACGGTATGCCGTGACACACCACCGCATTGGGTGAGATGCAGGTGGTCTTGGTAAAGCCGTGATAACCGACATTGGCCGGGATTACTTTCAGCTCTTTGACGATGTATTCATTGCAGATATCGTCCAGTGCCTCGGTGCTGACGCCCGCCTTTACATGCGGGGTGATCATGGCCAGAACGTCGGCAGCCAACCTGCCGGCAATTCGCAGCTGAACCAGATCCGCTTCACTTTTGATGCTGACCGGGCCGCTCATCGAGAAGCCACCTTCGGCTGCGATTCAACAGGCGAGATATCGTAGGTCTGCGCACTCAGTACGACGCCATCGGCGTTTTCAGTACGGATCAGCATCTGGCAGATATCACTGTAATTCAGTCCGGGGTGCAACTCGCTCAACATACCAACCCGCATCCAGTGCTCCGCCTGCGCATTGATCGATCGACTGAGTGCCGCACTCGCTGCACGGATATTGGCGTGCATATGTTCAGAAATTTTGACCAGCCCCATGATTCACCTCGTATGGAATATACGAAGCATATACGTTTCATATATAGCTGATCAAGACAGGCTTGCGTCGATTCTGTCTGGCTACCTGATTATCAGTTGCTGAGAGTGGTATAAATCCCTGCGGCCGTAATCTGGAGAATCAAGGGTGGTGAACTTTCTGCTGGGCTGGTTCGTGGTCTCGATGTTCGGCACATTGGTGGCGCTTCGCTTGATACGCAATGGCAAACGCCGACATGCACGCTCAGCCGCAGTGACTGAAAGCGTGACCAGGGCGCGCGCTGAAAGCGAAGTCAGTCTGCAGCAAGGCGAACCTGGTAATCACCCGCGTTCTGAGCGTTAACAATGGCCATCGACACCAGCGGTTCATAGGCATTGAACTGACGAAGCGCGGCCGCCAGTGCCAGGAAGTCTTCACGCTGCATTTCATTCATGCCGGCAATGATGGATGCGTGATCAGTGGTAGTGCTTGCAACGTTTTCAAGGGACATGGCAACCGCCTCTTTTCAATTTACTGTTTAAACATACAGTATTTGTATAAGACGGATAACGCAAGCCAGCGAGCGACGAACGGCTTTGTCAGCGATCGGTTGCTGCTGCGAGCGCTTGCAGGTTAGCCCACTCGGTTCGAGAAATTTCGATACCCTCCACGAGTGATTTTTCTCGTTCCTCATAACGCCGGTCACCCGGTATGCGCTCCTGCCCGACGCCATGCATCTGCCTGACCAACTCCTCGCTGCGCTCTGCGAAGTGCTGACCGCTGCCTTTGTCAGGATCAATGACGATCAGCAATTGCCCGGTCCAGGGCGTCTGGGCGCCCGGATGCCTGGACCAGTCGAATTCAAACGAGAAATTACCCCCGGTGAGACCCGCCGCCAGTAGTTCGACCATCATCGACAAAGCAGACCCTTTATAGCCACCAAACGGCAGCAGCGCCCCGCCATCGAGAATTTCTTTGGGCTCCTGTGTCGGCTGCCCGGCGCTATCAACGCCCATGCCAACTGGCAAAGTGCGTCCGGCGCGAGCGGCGATTTGCACGTCGCCATTGGCAATGGCACTGGTCGCAAGATCAAACACAATGGGCTGTCCACCAGCACGCGGCGCAGCGAACGCGATGGGATTGGTACCGAATAGCGGCTTCTGCGCGCCGTGTGGCACTACGCACGTCATGCTGTTGACCACGCTCAACGCGACAAGCCCCTGTTCGGCGAATGGCTCGACATCTGGCCACAACGCCGCAAAGTGATGGGAGCTGCGAATGGCAAGAATCGCGATACCCGCACTTTTAACCTTCTCTATCAGCAAAGGCGTCGCCGCCGCCAACGCAGGCTGTGCGAAGCCATTGGCCGCGTCGACCCGAATAAATGCAGCGCCGACATCCTCCACCACCGGCACGGCTTGCCCATTGACCCAACCACTGGCCAACGACGACAAATAGCCCGGAATACGAAAAATCCCGTGACTATGGGAGCCATCTCGCTGTGCACTCGCACAGTTTTGCGAAAGGACTTCGGCTACCTCTTCCGACGTTCCGTGGCGTACGAATATCTGTCGCAGCACCTGAGCCAGCTCATTGAAACTGAGATTATGGGTTTCGATATCGCGAGGTACAGACATTTGAAACTCCGGCGTCAGGTTAAACACGTTATCCAGCGATGAAGTATTGCGTCACGCGCTGCGCACATTACCGCGCAAACATCACGCGGGTAAATCGACGTTATCGAGGCGCTTCTGGAGGAAGTAACGGGTGTGCCCGGGTGGATAATCGTTGATCTGACCGCACTCGCTGTAACCAAGGCCGCGATAGAAGTCCGGTGCCTGGAAATCGAATGTATCGAGCCATATGCCCACGCAATTTTTCTCCCGCGCCAGATCTTCCGCCATCGTCATTAAACGCGAACCAAGCCCCTGACCACGGGCCTGCTCCGGCACCGCCAGCAACTCGATGAACATCCATCGATAAAAGATGCTGCCATTCAATCCGCCTAGCACTTCATTGCTTTGTTCATCCCGAACCAGTAATGCAAACTTCTCCGCTCCGGACTCTCCCGCCTGAGCAACGTTATAGGCACGCAATGGCGTAAGGATTGCTGACACTTGTTCGTCGGTGGGGTTTGAGGTTAGTTCGATACTCACGTTCATCCATGGCTCCACGGGGTTAACTGGAAGATCGGCAGTCTAATACCGCTGTGCATTCAATAGGGTGTTAAAACAATGCGTTAACGCGAATTGACCTCTATTACCCAAAAAATGGCCTGCTGTGTTGATATTCAATGGCCATAGCTGTTCTCCCCCGCTCCTGCGCAGATGTAGAATGCTCCTACAGCCGGAGTGCCAATGACCGACCCAATTCTCAGCGAAGCCGAATACGACGCCGTCACCGATGCCGCAGCACATTGGTGCATGCGCATGCACGCCAGCGATTGCACCGTTGAAGAGCGCAGAGCATTCGAACAGTGGCTTGATGCTCATCCGCTGCATACCGTCGAGTATCAGGCGATGCTGGAAATCTGGGAAATTTCCGAGCAGGTTGTACCGGTCAATCCTCTGCCCACCCATCACGAAAACGTCGCGAAGTTGCTCACTGGCGCAGTACCAAAAGCTCCCGGTAAAAACTGGCGCAGTTATGCCGCAGCGGCTGCGGTCATCGCCCTGGCATTGCCAGTTGCAGGCTATATCGGATGGAACCAGGGCTGGCTGCCCAATGCCTATGACACCTATGAAGCCGACGGCAGTACCCGCTTGATTACCATGGCTGACGGCAGTCGGGTGGAGTTGAATCTGGGAACCCGCCTGACCTTCGCCAACTACAAGGATCGGCGCAGCGTAGTGCTGGACAAAGGCGAAGCGTTCTTCGAGGTCAGCCACGATGCTCAACATCCGTTTGTGGTGAAGGCAGGCCAAGGCAGCGTCAAGGTCACCGGTACAAAATTCAACGTCTGGATGTATCAGGATCAGGTTCGGGTGATGTTGCTCGAAGGGTCGGTCCAGGTGGTCAGTGACACGTCTCAACCCGGTAGCGGTTATCGCCTTGAGCCCGGCATGCAGGCCAGTTACAAAAGCGGCGATTTCGAGCCACAGATCAGCGAGACCTACGCCAACGACAACAGCCTGGCGTGGCGCAATGGCAAGCTGGTGATCAACAATCTGCCGCTGGCGCAAGCGCTACCGCTGATCAATCGCTACCTGCCGCAACCCATACTGCTGGCCGACAACGCCACCGGCGCAATCCGCATCGGCGGTAGTTACAACACGCAGGAAATGGCGAGTCTGGTGGCTTCACTGCCCAAGGTCCTGCCCGTGACGGTGACCCGTAACAACGAAGGCAATCAGGTCATCAATAGACGGCCGAGTGCTACGCCGAAGGGTTAGTTAGACGATCCCCAGACAGGAGCAGGCCGATGTGGGGGCCGAGCTTGGTCTGGGCGACATTCCGACAATAAGGCTGGGCGCGACCTAAAGGAAATCGAGTCCAGCCTTATCGCGGGCAAGCACCGCTCCCACAGGGATCTCTTTCCAATTCAGATTGATCGAATATTCCTCCTGGAGATTACTTCTGCCCCTCCTTGATCACCTGCAACCGATAAGCCGGATCCGCCTGGATCTGCTGCTCGGTGAACGGCAATACAGCCCATTGCTTTTTGGAGAACGCCTCAGTCTGGTCCCGGCGGTGCGGCGACTCCGGACTGGTTGATTCAGAGGGGGCCAGCAATCCTTGAGCATGGGGGCCGCGCTCATCGAAACTCACTACCTGCAAATAGCTGCTGCCACTGACCACTTCCCGCTTGCCATCACCACGCGGAACACTCTGTATCGCATTGTATATGCCCAAGATGCCGGGGCCGCCATGGATCGGCGTCTGCTGAGTGCCCGCGGTTGAAACCTGAATATCTCCCCAACGGCTGCCTGCCTTCAGACCCGCCCTGCTCATTTGTTCCGCCGATTCCAGCATCGCCGCATGCAGCGCTTCGGTTACACCCGCCTGTTGAATATTCAGCCCGCGTGGCGTGTGGATCGGATTGGCCGGATCAAATGCAATACGCCAGGCATTCGGCACACTTTGCAGCGCTTTGGTGATGTTCTGAAAATGCACGAAGCCTATGCCAGCCTCCAGGTTGGCGCTGCGGTCCCACTGACTCATGCTCGTGCAAACACTTTTGATCGTCGCAACATCCGCCCCGGAATACCCTGCGCAGTATTGCAGCAGATCGTCCAGCAGCCCGCCCGCCTCGGCCAGATAAACCCGGTTATCCATGACCATTGCCTGCAAGTCGGCAAGGGTAACTTTGCCAGCCTGTTGCAGGCTGGTCAGTCGATCCACTGCGAAGCGCGTGCGGGGGCCCAGGGGCTGGGCATCACGGCTGATCAGTGGCGAGAACCCCGTTAACGGCTGCGCCGGGTTGGTCATCCACGCCGAGTCATTGGAGTTCTGCAAATAATCGCTACGACTTAAGGTTGGCAACGCCGAACCCGGAAAAATACCCGCCTGTGCCGCTGTCGGGTCGTTATCCCAAGCGCAGGCACTGCGCGAGCCATCGAGCACAATCATCTCAAGCCCGGCAGCAGGATCGCTGCATTGGGCGAGCTTCTGCTGGCTGACATTCGGCACAACTGAATAGTTGGTGTAGAGCGTCTGCCCCTGATCATCGACCGCGAGGGTGTTGACCCAGGGGGTGCCCTGGATTTTCTGCAACGCCCCTTTCAGCTCAGCGAGACTTTGAGCGCGGTTCATCGCGTACCACTGTTGAATGACCCGGTCATTGCCGAGGTTCGCATCACGCAGGCTGTAGGCATATTCGTGATTCCAGTCCAGCTTGCCCGGCCATTGCACCACCGGACCGAACTCGGACTGATAGATCTCACGGGATTGCTGTTGGGGCTTGCCGTCCTTGTCAGTCAGAGTAACGGTGACTGTGGCTTTTTTCAGCGGTCGGGACTGACCGTCAACGATATAACGAGTGGCATCCTTGGGATCGAGCTTGAGGCGGTACAACGTAAAGTGTTTCGAGGTATCCACCGTATGGGTCCAGGCCAGATGCTGGCTGAAACCGATATTGATCAGCGGAAATCCCGGTAGAGCGGCGCCCATCACGTCGAGCTTGCCGGGGATAGTCAAATGCATCTGATAAAAACGCATGCCGCCAACCCACGGAAAATGCGGGTTGGCCAACAGCATGCCGCGCCCGTTCTCCGACCGGTCACGCCCGATTGCCACCGCATTGCTGCCGCGCTCGAGCGCAAAGTTCTTGTCGTGGTCAGCGGCGCTGGCGAATGACATTGAATCTATTGACCGGCTGGCGGTATTGGCACCGGCGGCGGCAGGCGGTGTCGCGGCGGCCAGCGCCTCGGCAAAGCGCCCCACACCGCCTTCTACCAGCAAACGACGCGTGAGCTTGACCTGATCCTCGACAGTGATCGGGCGCAGCCATTGCGCATTAAGGCATTCAACCTGAGTACCGGCCGCTTGTGTTTCCGCGAGGAGCCGGTTGTAACCCGCCACGTATCCTTCAACCAATTGGCGGACCTGGGGCGTCTGGGCCTTCCAGAATGCTGCAACGGCCGTGGGCGTATTCAACCAGTTGAAGAACACATCGCTGGCCATGTTGTTGCGCTTCTCGAAGGTCTGATTCTCAGGACCGAAGTAACGTGAGCGCTCGCCATTAACCGTGACCACTTCGTTTGCCAGCAGGCAAAGATTGTCCTGCGCGTAGGCATAGCCGATGCCATAACCAAGGCCACGCTCGTTCTGTGCGCGAATATGCGGCACGCCAAAGGTGGTCCTGCGGACTTCTACGCTGGCCTGTTGCCCGGGCAACTGCGCATGAGCGCTGACACTCAGGCCAAACAATAATCCGGAAATACACAACGTCGGCACGCGCTTGAAAATGATCACTCTGACTCCTGATGGCTGGCTTACAGAAAGGCACAGCCGGGAGGGGCTGTGGCTCACTTAAAGACGAAGAACGACGGGGAAATTTAGTGCGCAATGCTCAGCCGGAGAGCAGTTGAAGCGATGCCCGGTAAAGTTTTTTTCAAAAACGATTGAGGATTTGCAGCGCTCATACGTCTTACTAAGTGAGGCAAGCATTTTTAGAGCCTGAAAAGGAATTTGCGCATGTTGAATCGTCAAGCCACCACAACCCGAACGATGCTGCGCCAGTCAGCCATTGCCGCGCAGGCACAGGCGCCTGTCGCTGATACAGAACGCCAGGGCAACGAACCTATCCGCAAGTTGCTTAAAAGCTTCGGGCTGCGGACCAGCCTGGTCCGGTTGAAAGTTCTGGATGCATTGCTGCAGGCAACCAGCGAGGGTCAGCCTCTGGGCGTACGTGGTGTGCACAGTCAAATGCTCAAGCTGGATATTCCGCTGTCCTTCCTGAGCGTGCGGGAAGTACTTAAACGCCTCTGCGACGAAGGCGTCATTTTTCTCAATCCGGATAAAAGCTACAGCTTGCACCCTCAGGCCATGGAACAACTCAACGATCCGGGCAAGTCGGCTCAATGAAATGACCGCCCGGCTCTGTTCCGGACCGCAAGCCCTCAGCGCTTGACCTTGCGACGTATCACGCCGTTGATGACTACGACCAGAACGGCAACGGCGATAGCGATGTACTGGAAAGTCTTCTCGCTGATGACACCGCTGGCCTGCAGGTGTGAAAGACCCAGCATGATCGCCAGTACCGCGAGGGCAATCAGCAGCGAATAGATCAAACGTTGTTTATTGGTCATTGCAAGGTTCCTGAAATCTTCGTGGACAGCATTCATTACGCTTAAATGCGCGCCTATCTTACGCTGATGTGCCTGGCCTGACAGCGGCATCCTCCAACCAACCTCAGCGTAATGCCTTCCCTGAACTGCTCTCCAGCCCATGCCAGAGCACATCCGGACAACGCTGGTTACAATTCGCGTGGTTTAATAGCGCCCTTTCAAGGCCGTCCACTCGGTCTATTCGTGTCTAGCAAGGAGTCAACCATGCCCCATGAAGGCAGCCTGTTGCAGGCCGCAGTCGTGTTCCTGTTCGCCGCGGTTTTGACCGTTCCACTGGCCAAGCGGCTACAACTGGGTGCGGTGATCGGTTACCTGTTCGCCGGTGTGATCATCGGTCCGTCGGTGCTGGGGCTGATCGGTAATCCCGAAAGCGTCAGCCATATCTCCGAACTGGGTGTTGTGTTGTTGCTGTTTATCATCGGCCTCGAACTGTCACCCAAGCGATTATGGGTGATGCGCAAAGCTGTGTTTGGCGTCGGTATGGCGCAGGTCCTGTTGACGGGGCTGATCATCGGCATGATTGCCCTGCTCGCCTTCGGCCAGCCACTGAATACCGCCGTTGTTCTGGGATTAGGACTGGCGCTGTCGTCCACGGCCTTTGGCCTGCAGAGTCTCGCCGAGCGCAAGGAACTGAACAGCCCTCACGGCCGGCTGGCATTTGCCATTCTGTTGTTTCAGGACATCGCCGCTATCCCGCTGATTGCCATGGTGCCGCTGCTTGCTGGTACAGACGACAAGCTCAGTGCCAGCGATGGCCTGACTCATGGCCTGGAGGTACTGGGCGTCATTGCGATTGTGGTGGTGGGTGGTCGCTACCTGCTACGTCCGGTGTTCCGCATTGTGGCCAAGACAAAAATCCAGGAAGTGTCCACGGCGACCGCTTTGCTGGTGGTTATCGGCACGGCATGGCTGATGGATCTGGTCGGCGTGTCCATGGCACTGGGAGCCTTCCTTGCCGGTCTGCTGCTCGCTGACTCGGAGTACCGTCACGAACTGGAGTCGCAAATCGAGCCGTTCAAGGGCCTGTTGCTCGGTTTGTTTTTCATGAGCGTGGGCATGGGCGCCAATCTCGGATTGTTGCTCAGCGAACCTTTGGTCGTACTGGGCCTGACACTGCTACTGATTTTCATCAAATTGCCGCTGCTGTTTATTGTCGGGCGACTGGCGGGCGGATTGGGCAAGCAAAGCGCGCTACGACTGGGCATCGTGCTCGCTGCGGGTGGTGAGTTCGCTTTTGTGGTGTTCAAGATTGGCAGCGATCAAGGCCTGTTTGACGCGCAGTTATACGACACGCTGGTACTTACCATCACACTGTCCATGGCATTGACTCCACTGTTATTACTGGGCATAGCCCGCTGGCTCAAACCCAAGCCGGTCGTGGTGGAAGTCCCGGACGAGTACCGGGATATCAACACCGACGCGCCGCGGGTGGTGATCGCAGGCATGGGCCGTATGGGCCAGATCGTTGCGCGGATTCTGCGCGCGCAGAACATCCCTTTTGTTGCCCTTGATACTGCCGTGGAGTCCATCGAGTTTTCACGCAGTTTCGGTAATGTGCCAGTGTTCTACGGCGATCCGTTGCGCCCTGAAATCCTTCGCGCCGCCAAGGTTGAGCAGGCAGAGTTTTTCATCATTGCGACGGATGATCCTGATATCAACATCAAGACTGCCGAGCTGGTTAACAAGCTGTACCCGAACATCAAGATCATTGCCCGCGCTCGCAACCGGCAGCATGTGCATCGTCTGATCGATGTTGGGGCACAGGCCGTCAGGGAAACGTTCTATTCCAGTCTGGAAATGAGTCGGCGGACACTGATCGGCCTGGGCCTGACCCAGACGCAGGCGGACGCGCGTATCAGCCGCTTCAAACGCCACGATGAACAGGTTCTGGCAGCACAGCATCTTGTGTATGACGACGCGGCCAAGGTTCTGCAAACCGCCCGGGAAGCCAGGAAAGAACTGTCTCAGCTGTTCGAGGCGGACAGGCAGGAAGAGGAAGCCGGGAAGGATTGATAGGGCCGAACAGGCTGCAAGACCTGATTGTGAATGTTAAATAGTCATCGCGGGCAAGCGTGCTCCTACCGTTGGAATGCGATCAAACGGTAGGAGCGCGCTTGCCCGCGATGACGATGTAATGCACGAATAAAACTTTATTGATTCACGGCGAACATTCGATTCAAACCCGTCGAACTGAGGCTGGATGCATTTCCCTTCTACCCATACGGCCCATCCCAATAACGACCATGCATACCGAGCTTTTTCTTCAGACGTTTAGGCAGGTGTTTTTCCTGCTTGCTGAGCTTGTAAGCCACCAGCTTTGCTGCGTTGCGAATGAACGACAGCGGCCAGAGCAGGAAGCGCCGAGGCCCGAGGAATCTGAGCTCTGATTTGACGTAACGCATCCCCTCCCCGCCAACGCCGCCGAAGGTGTCGTGGATCCAGGCTTCGCGGGACTGAAACACACCGATATCGAAGTAACGCCGAAACTCTTCCCAAATGGTGTAGTTGTGAGAATGACGACACACCGCTGAGCCTTCATACGCCACTTTCCAGTCCCGCATCAGCATCTTCGCCGTGACGTACATGTCTTCGGACAAGATCACATGCCGGGGAAAACCCCCGATATCCAGCAAGGCTTCACGGCGGTAGGCCGCAAACGAGTTGGACATGAAGGGGGTCTTGATGCCCAATACCGGCGCATCGTCCAGCGTCTTTATCTGTGACACGGGCGGGTAATTGAACAAACGGGCGTGCTGGGCCAGCAGGCTGGCGTCTTTTTGGGGTAACTGGCGCCCGCACACGGCCCCTACTTTGGGATCGGCGAAAGGCAGCAGTATATTGGCGATGGCCTGCACATCCTCGACGTACGCGTCCTGCGTCATATAGACATAGACGTCGTAATCAGGGTTGAACTCAACCATCATCTGCCGCGTGCCGCCGTGGTTGAAGTCCTTGCTGTCAATGCGCGTTACATTTGCGCAGCGCGAACGAGCCAACTCAAGCGTTCCATCGCTGGAGCTTGAGTCAACGATCAGGGTGTCGAAAACAGCGGTCTGGGTGGCCAGAGAATCCAGCAACCGCTCCAGGTCCTTTCGCCCGTTATAAGTCGGGATGACACAAGCCACTCTCAAAGACGGCATAACAAAACTCCAGGGCCAAAACCGAAATGCCCAACTTGTCAGCGTTTTTGAGGGTAGCTCATGCCTCGCGGATAGACCATACGGACCGGTAAAAACCCAATCAGCCGAGCACTTCACTCAAGGGGATGAAGTTGACCTGATCGCCCTCAGCAACGGTGCTGCCTTCGCGAACCTCGATCAAACCATCAGCCCAGGCCGCGCTGCGCAACACGCCAGAACTCTGGTTCTTGTAAAACACTGCCCGTCCCTGCTCCAGCCTGCCGCGCAAATACTCTCGGCGGTTGCCGGGTTTGGTCCAGGCGAAGCCTGCGGGTACCGGAAACTGCAGCGGCGTGACGTCGGCCACTCCCTGACGACGCAGCAGATAAGGACGGGCCAGCAAGGCGAAGGTCACCAGCGTCGATGCAGGATTACCTGGCAAACCGATCACCGGCACACCGCGAAAATGCCCGAACGTCAGCGGCTTGCCAGGCTTGATTGCCAGCTTCCAAAGCGACAATTCGCCCTCCTCGCGCAGTGCGTGCCCAAGGAAGTCCGCTTCACCCACGGAAACGCCGCCGGTAGACAGGATCAAGTCCACGTCGTTAAGCGCACCCAATGCCGTACGGGTCTTCTCCAGATCATCGGGCAGAATTCCGGCGTCGATCACATCGCACTCCAGCCTTTTAAGCCAACTGCACAACAACACGCGGTTGCTGTTGTAGATCTGCCCCGGCCCCAGTGGCTGACCGGGTTCGATCAGCTCATCGCCGGTCGAGAGCACGGCAACCCGTACACGCCTGATCACTTGCAGCTCCGCCAGCCCCAACGAAGCGGCCAGCCCCAGCTCGATAGGCCCAAGACGCGTGCCGGCAGCAAGGACTTTGTCACCCGTTCGGGTTTCCTGACCTTGGGGGCGGATGTTCTGGCCGATCTGCAGAGGCTCGGTGAACCCCACACGCTGATCGGAGAAGACTTCGGCGTTTTCCTGCATTTCGATACAGTCGGCACCCGCCGGAACCGGTGCGCCAGTGAAAATCCGCGCGCACGTACCAGGCGCCAAAGGCTCCGGTGCCTGACCGGCAAAAATCCGCTGACTGACGACCAGCGGTTCGCCTTTCCAGTCAGCCAGACATAAGGCATAACCGTCCATAGCGCTGTTGGGCCAGGGTGGCAGGTCGAGCGTTGCAATCATGTCCTGCGCCAGCACCCTGCCTTGACCCTGCGCCAACGGCACTGTTTCTGACTCAGTGACGGGCGCTGCTTCAGCCATTTCCAGCAAACGCGCCAGGGCCTGTTCGACCGGCATCAACGGCTTGTTCATCGCTGCGTTACCCACGTGTTGCGCAAGGCTCGGCTTGCTTCAAATGCGGCACGAAGTTGCAGGGGCGAAAACGGTTGTCCAACTGCTGAGCGAGGATGCCGTCCCAACCGGTGCGCACTGCGTTGGTCGAACCGGGCAGGCAGCAGACCAGCGTACCGTTGGCCAGACCGGCCAGAGCCCGGGACTGAATAGTCGAAGTGCCGATATCGGGCACGGATATCTGTCGAAACAGCTCACCGAAACCATCAACCTGTTTATCCAGCAGGCAAGCAACCGCTTCCGGTGTGCTGTCACGGCCAGTGAAACCCGTGCCGCCGGTAATCAGCACCACTTGCACTTCATCATCGGCAATCCAGCCAGCGACCTTCGCGCGGATCTTGTACAAGTCATCCTTGAGCAGCACGCGCTCGATCAGGCTGTGACCGGCTTCAGTGAGACGATCGACAAACATCTGGCCAGACGTATCAGTTTCGCGAGTACGGGTGTCACTCACCGTCAAAACAGCAATATTCAGCGGTACAAAGGGGGTGTCAGCCTTGGCTTTCATCACTCTATCCAGTTGTAGAGAAAACAGGCCGGTGTTATATCACAGCACCCCATTCCACTGCTTCGGTCGAGTCGTTCATGCCAGATGCCATCACCCTTCCCGCCTGCTCCATCCTGCTGCTGGCCGGGGGGCAGGGTCAGCGCATGGGTGGCCGGGACAAAGGTCTGATTCTCTGGAACGGTGAGCCGCTGATCCAGCACCTGCATCGCCTGACCCGCCCGCTGACGGATGACTTGCTCATTTCGTGCAATCGCAACCTGGATCAATACGCAGCTTATGCTGATCGACTGGTGCAGGACGGCAACGATGAGTTTCACGGACCGTTCGCCGGTATTCGCGCTGCTCTGCCCCTGGCGCGCCATACGCATCTTCTGATCCTGCCCTGCGACGTGCCCTTGATTGACCATTCACTGCTGCAGGAACTGCGGGAAACAGCCCTCAGGCATCCTCGACAGCCGGTGATGGTGCGTAGCGGCGAGCATTGGCAACCCTTGCTCTGCGTGATCCCGACGTGCCATTTACAGGCTTTCGAAGCCGCATGGCAAAGCGGAGAACGCAGCCCGCGCAAGGTGATGGAGAGACTGGATGCTGTCGCTGTACAGTGTGAAACCGATGACCCCCGTCTCGCCAACCTCAATACCCCGGACCTGCTGAACCAGACCACAGGCTAGGGCCAGCCTTGGCTGCAATTAATATTGTTTGAACTTGCTGCAAGCAGACACGTCTTAAACGTCAGTTAACCAAGAATCGATCAGGAGACACCGTAATGAAACAACGGACCCTTCCCGCTGCCTTTTTGCTCGCACTGGGCCTGGCATCCCTCGCAGGCTGTGCATCGCCGACAGTGATCACCCTGACCGATGGCCGGGAAATCCAGGCTGTCGACACCCCGAAATACGATGAAGATTCGGGCTTCTACGAGTTCAAGCAACTCGACGGCAAAGAAACCCGCGTCAACAAAGATCAGGTGCGTACCGTCAAGGATCTGTAACTCAGAGCCCGATGCAGCAAACGTAAAAAACCCGCCAAGTGCGGGTTTTTTATGTCTTACAGAAAATGCAGCGCTACCAGTCCAGATGGATTTCACTCTGAAACTGCCGCTGCTGGCCAGTGACCGGATCGATAAAGCGCAGGCTTTGGGCGAGTAATTTCAGTGGCCTCGCGTAATCGTCCACTGCATCCTTGAGCACGCTCGGGTAGAACGGATCATTGCAGATGCCAGCCCCCAAAGCGGCCATGTGCACGCGCAACTGGTGCTTCTTGCCGGTGACCGGATACAGCGCGTAGCGCCAAAGATCACCGTTGCGCTCACAGACCTCCATGGCGGTTTCTGTATTGCTGATGCCCTCGACTTCCTGCATGCGAAAGAACGGCTCGCCATCGATCAATCGACTTTTATGCACTCGAGGAAACTCGACACCGGGCAATGCCGGCGCAATGGCCTCATAGCGCTTGTCGATCTGTCGGGTCGGGAACAATGATTGATACGCCGAGCGCGTCTGCTTGTTGGCCGAGAACAACACAAGCCCGGCTGTGTGACGGTCAATACGATGCAAAGGCACCAGATCGGGATTATCCAGGCGACGGATCAAACGGCGCAAAAGCGTCTCTTCGACGTATTCCCCAGCAGGGGTGACCGGCAGGAAGTGTGGTTTGTCGGCAACCACCAGATGCTCGTCGGCATAGAGAATCGACTCTTGCACCGGGATCGGCGTTTCGTTGGGCACTTCACGAAAGTAGTGAATCCGCAGCCCTTCCCGATAGGCCAGATCCACATCGACAGGTTTGCCGTCGGCATCCAGCACCCGTCCACGGGCAATACGGTCAAGCCACTGCTCACGGCTGATGGCACTGAAATGCGCGCACAGACAATCAAGCACAGTGAGCCACTTCCCGGGCGGTAAATAGAGGGTACTGGCCTGACTCTTGGCAGCGGAAAAAGCAGACTCGGACATACGTGGGCTCGTGGGTGACTCTTGAGTGAACAGCGCCGCATTATCACCCAAGAGCCTTACTACGGCTAATCATCTGAAAGTGTCAGATCACGCCACATGCTGCACGATCACCGCCACCACCCAAAGGCTTGGGCATGTCGGAATGGTTATCCGCACCTGCGTGAACCATCAACGCATGACCTTTGACGTCCTTGAGTTTTTTCAAACGCGGTGCCAGTACCGGGTAGTTGGCCATGCCGTCTTCGGTGACGTAAATGGCCGGGAGGTCACCCAGGTGGCCGTTCGCATAAGGACCCAGATGTTTGCCGGTTTTTTTCGGGTCCCAGTGACCACCTGCGGCCTGAGCGGCAACTTTTACGCCGTCTTTCTCGGCGGTTTCACAGCTTGGGTTTTCGTGGATGTGGAAGCCATGAATACCGGCTGGCAACGATGTCAGGTTGGGAGTGAAAAGAAGGCCATATTCAGTTTCGGTGATGATGACCTCGCCAATCGGCTTAGCCGCCTCCGTCGCACTCACTAGATTCATCGGTACAGACACCGAGTCGGCGAATGCCGTGTTCAGAGAAAAAGCGCCAATCAGGCCAAGCCAGAGATAAGATTTCATCATTCGTCCATTTGCTGAGAAAAAGTGCAAGGCAGCCTGAAAAAGCCTGCCGGGATGGAGGTGGTACCTAATCTTGTACCAGCTTGACGGCGAATTAGTTCCGCGGAATATGTGTGTGGGTGTTTGATTGGGGGCTTGATGGGGGGTATATCCGTTATCTCGGCAACGGCTGATATTGGTTGCGCTTTTACAGCACCTCACTTTTGAACATCCGGAAGCCGGCCCAGACAAAAGTAAGCAAAACGCTCTTGCCCCACCACTCGGTCCCTCGCCTAGGCTCGGGATGCCCGCCCACAGATCTGAAACCGTGGGCCGCCGCAATGGGCCATCCATGGCCCGGTGCGGCTAACCCGGCGTCCTGCCGGGTTGCCCACGGTTTCAGATCTGCGGGCGGCCAGCGTGATTTAACGGGGCGCCTCAGATCAAAATCAAAAGCGCGGCGGCCTGACAGCCGACCTGATGTGTGAACTTTGCGGGCTTCTGTAGGAGCTGCCGAAGGCTGCAATGCGGTTTGTCAGACGTCGAATGCGTTGGTCGTAGTGACGTCTCGCGAACAAGTTCGCTCCTACGGGTCGAGGCGATCCCGCCGTTTTCGCTCTGCTTTTGATCTGCTTTTGATTTTGATGTCAGGCGCCCCGTTAAACCACGCCGGCCGGAATTCGACATTGCTGCGTGGGGCAAACCGGCAGGGATGCCGGTTTAGCCGCCTCAGGCCATGGATGGCCGGTGGCGGCGGCCCCACGCAGCAATGTCGGATTACGGGTATGCCGAGCGACAGCGAGGCACCAAGTGGTGGGGCAAGAGCCTTTTGGTTACTTTTGGGCTCTTTTCAAAAGTGACGCGCTGTAAAAGCGCAACCAATGTCAGTCCTGACCACGGTAAAGGATATGTACACGTATCACACGTATCACTATAAAAAACTTACAACAGAAAACTGACCACCCGTTCCGTACTGAACGGCCAGTCCAGTTCCGCGCCAGTATCGACACGACGCAACACCGGAATACGCAAACCATAAGTTTCAAACAACCGCTCGCTGTCGCCGATATCCACCAGTTCCACCAATAGGCCATGCTCCACCAATGGCATTAACTCGGCTTCAGCAACCTCACACAGATGACACCCCAACGTGCCAAACAACTGACATTCAGGAGGCATACGCATGACCCTCTGCGCAGAAAAATGAGCGCTTATTTTAGGCCTGCCAGTAATGATCGTCGAGGCGGAACCAGCAGATCATAGCGTCTCCCCGGGGCCCCGCCACTCTGGCGCTTTGTAGACTTGCCCTGCACCGGAAATGCGCATTGAAATACGATCCAGAATCGACTCCGCCGTGTATTTGGGCGTCGTCGCATTGAACGCGATAAACAACAAACCAATCACCAAAGCTGCAGAAGGAATCCGGCCTGGCTGGAAATTTTCCAGACCCAGCAGAAAAAGGCCTGCCGCCAGAGAGCCCAGCAACGCACCGGCAATCGCTTCAGGCAACGGATGAATGAACGGTGCGACGCAGTAAATACTGAACAGCCAGCCCACTACCATGCCAAACGCGGCAGCAGGCCAACTCAACATCGGATGCACCTGCCGGGCGAGCAGACTCAAACCCACCGTGAGCACCAGACACGTATTCATCGCATGGCCACTCAGCACATAAATACCGAGACTTTCCAGCGCCACGCCCCAGCCTTTAAAGAGGATTTTACTGACGGCTACGATCGAGTAGACCGCAAAAACAGTGGCAACCCACAGCAGCGCCGAGCGACGTGAGCGGGTCATCCAGAGCCAACCGGTGATGACGATTGCAGCGGGCAGCATGACCGTAATGCCGCCATACGGGGTGAGTGAAGCGAGGGTTATATCCAACGGTGACTCCAACACGTAGCACGCCGCCAAATCTTACTGCGCACGCTCCAGGCCAGATGAGCGCGCTCGAAAGTGTTTACGGGCAAAAGCATTGGCCCGATCCAGCACCGGCTTCTCGAAACAGCGATAACCGACCCAGCCGTAACATAGCACCGCACTCATCATCAGTGCTGTGAAGAAAATATTGTCCGCCAGCGTCTCGGGCCAACCGCCCAGCAACTGCCAGATACGTCCGATAACCCCTAGCACCAGCAAATGGGACAAGTAGACTGTGTAAGACATGTCGCCGATCAACACCAGTCCCTTGGACATGGCCACGTGCTCAAGACGTTCCAGCAATGCCAGCGTGAACACCAGCAGGCCAAACACCAGGCCGACCACCAGCATCCGTGTCAGACCATGACCTTCAAACAACCCATACAGGCCAATGAACGGAATACCCAATAGCAATACCCCGGCCAACAAGCCCCAGACCGCAGCGTCGGGAATGCGCACGCTATGTCGGCTGTAAAACAACAGAGCCAGTAACGATCCTGCGATGAATTCAAGCGCATAAGGATGCAGGACCACTGCCAGAACAGGTGAGTACGTCTGCCAGTCCTCCAGCGTGTTGAACACCAGTAAAACCAATGCCCAGACTGCCAGCAGCCACGGTAAATAGCGCTCCTTGAAAAACAGCAGGACGCTGAACACCAGATAAAACCACAGCTCAAATACCAGCGACCACGCCACCATCACCAGAAGAACCTTGTCACTGGGCAACAACAAAAAAGACAGCCACAGGTTCGACTCTCCATGACCACTGTTGACCATTCCGGGCTGAAGCAGATAAACCGCCAGCGTAATGAAAAAATACAGCCAGTAGGTCGGATAGATACGCGACACGCGATTGAACAGGAACCGCTGGCTTTCAACGCCGCTCTGAAAACGTCCGCGACTGACGATGACCATCACAAAGCCGCTGATGACAAAAAACAGGTCGACCCCTAATTGAAAGAAATCCAGCCAGCCAGGCAACAGCCTGTCGCCTCCCGAATACTTCAATTCAACAGCCGTCATATGGAAAAGCACTACGCCCAGCACCGCCAGGCCCCTTAGCCCTTGAAGTGAATACAGCCGCTCCATGTCACCTCCAGCCCATGCCCGAGCGCCAATCGCGGCGTCAGTACTTCCATGAATTACCGAGGCACTCAACTCCTCAGACCAGCAGTCCTTGATACGTGCAGGCCACCAGAATAACGACCCGACAGCAACCCACGATTCTGTATCGGGTGACAGCATAGCCAAGTCTCGCGTGATTGAGGCCAGTGCCTCGCATCTAAATGCAATGCCCAAACGACGCGCCTGCCGGTATTCCTATCGAGACAGAGCCGGAAAAATCATGGAAACTTCGGACCCAGCGCTGGAGCAGTAGAGGTAAAGAAGTACCGGAGACCCTGCGCTCCTGATGAGCGCACAGTCAAAAGGTCGCGCACCAACACACTGCAAAATGCCTTACAGGTCCGTCCAACGATTTCATGCAGCATTGAAGTGAACCTTCAGCAACGCCCTGTACTCGAAACCCCATACGCACTTAATGGAGAGAAAAATGGCACGCCAAACAGCACAGAACGCCCAGGAAATTTTGATGGCTGACTTTCAGGTACTGGTTGCCGACACGGAGAAGCTCCTGGAACACACCGCGTCACTGGCAGGCGCTCAGGCTGACGAACTGCGCAGCCAGATCAATGAAAGCCTCGTGCGAGCCCGCGAAACCCTGAAGCTCACTGAAGAATCCCTCCGCGAACGCGGCAAGGCAGCCGTTGTTGCGACCGAAGATTATGTACAGACAAACCCATGGCAATCAGTCGGCATCGCTGCTGGCGTTGGCTTCCTGATCGGTCTGCTGGCTACAAGGCGCTAACGAATATGGCTCTGGGAACTGAATCCGGTCCGGCATCAGACCAGACCTCATCTTCGCCACGGCGACTGGGTGCGGCGGTCCTTGGGCTGCTGCACAGCCACGTCGAACTGTTCGGCATCGAACTGCAGGAACAAAAAGCACGTACATTGAGCCTGCTGCTATTCGCAGGCCTTGCATTAGTGTTCGCCTTGCTTCTGTTGACCGGCTTGTCTGCATTGCTGCTCATCGTGCTGTGGGACAGTTATCGTCTGGCTGGCATCATTGGTCTGTGCGTGTTCTATACGCTGTGCGCGTTGTTCTGCGCCCTGCGCCTCAAAGCTGCCATTTTCGACGAGTCGTCGCCGTTCAATGCGACCCTGGAAGAGCTGGCCAATGACCGTGAGCGACTGATGCGATGAGCTTGCCTGAATCCCACCAGAAACATTCCCGCCGGGAACTTCGCAAGGCCCTGGTTCGCCTGCGCATGGAAATGCACCGCCAGGAAATACGTCAGGAGTCGACGAACCTGATGCTACCGTTGCGTCGGGTTCGCGGCATGACTACCGACTGGCAAGGTACATTGGGCATCAAGCATGCTCCCTTGTGGGGTATGGGCGTGGTCTCGCTTCTCGGATTTCTGGGCGGCAAGGGCGCGAAAGGCAAACGTCCCGGCGGACTCACTCGCATCGTCAAACTCGGTGTAAGTCTGTTGCCGATTATTCGACTGGCTCTGGGTTCCTCCCGAAAACACTAGTGGCAATTGGCTGCGTTCTTGCAGGCAACACTCCCCCATCAGGTTGAATCGACGGCTTCGGGTCCTACTGAAGCCGTCGATTTCGTTGTGGGATACTTTCTTGAAAGCCGTTTCACCAGCCCTTTTTGACCGCCGTTTCTATTGCCGTTAACTGCCGAGTTTACTGAGGAGGCCATGTGATTGATGGGCAACCCCTTGCCTGCTTTCAGCCGTTCATTGATACCGCTACTGGCCGTATTGCTGGTGTTGAAGCATTGGGCCGTGTTCTTCAGGATGACGGCCAACTCAAATCTGTCGGGCCGTTGTTCGCTGATCCGCGAGTACCTGCTGCTGCATTGCGTCGCCTGGATCGTATTATCCGGGACGACGCACTGAGTCGACTTCACCAGGCTCCTGATGACTGGTTTCTGAGCCTGAATATTTCACCACGCTGGATCTCTCGTCTGCGCCCCGGCCAGCCGCTGCCCAGCCTCAAGCAGTTGCAACGAAATGGTGTAGATCCACGCCGTATCGTTTTTGAAATCACTGAACTGGAAGGCAACAGCCAGCGTCTTGCGGAAGTCGTGAGCCGCTATCGCGACGCAGGCGCCCGAATTGCCATTGATGATTTCGGCGCGGGCTACTCCCAGCTGGATCGGGTGCTTGCGCTGCAACCTGACATTCTCAAGCTGGACATGCGCTTGTTTCAGGCCGCGGCTAAAGGCGGACCCAGCAGCGATATAGTGAAGGCCCTGGCCCAGATGGCAGAGAAAACCGGTTGCTGGATTATTGCTGAAGGTGTCGAAACCGAGGCAGAACTGCATTTCGCTCTCGAATGCGGTGCGCGGTATGTACAGGGCTTTCTGTTTGCCAGAGGCGAGCAGGCTTTTTTCGATAAGGATGCGTTCGTCGAACAATTCGCCCGACTGCGCGACTGCTATGTGCAGAAAAAGCTCGCAGAGCGGGCACGGGTGATGGATCTTCGCCAGCAACTGACTTCGTTGATGGCCGCTCTGCAGCGTTGGGATCAGCGTTCCCTCGACCAACTGCCGCAACTGCACGATTACCCCTGGTTGCTACGTTTCTACCAATGCGACCGGCATGGCACCCAGCTCACGCCCAATCTGGAGTGGCGCAACGGCGAATGGCATTCCGATGCGACTTACATAGGCCATAACTGGTCATGGCGTCCCTATTTCTATCATTTGCTTGCAGAAGGCTGGCATGAACGCCGCCTGATACTGTCCAACACCTATCGCGACGCCACGACCAACCAGTACTGCCTGACCGCCGGGCAGTTTTTCGACAACGACCAACGCATACTCCTGATCGATGTCGATGCGATTGGCTTTTAAAGCCTTGCAGCCGGGACACCGAATCAGGAAGCTAGGCAGTCTTTACCGACGGAGTGAACGCCTTGGATTGGCAAACCCTGCTCAACCGCGAACGACTTGGCAAAACCCTGCACAGCCCGGAAGAACTGGGACGCAGTCCTTTTCACAAGGACCACGACCGGATCATCTTTTCCGGCGCTTTTCGACGCCTCGGGCGCAAGACACAAGTGCACCCGGTTTCGAGCAATGACCACATCCATACGCGCCTGACCCACTCACTGGAAGTCAGCTGCGTGGGCCGTTCATTGGGCATGCGTGTCGGTGAAACCCTGCGCAGCGCCCTCCCCGACTGGTGCGATCCCAGTGATCTGGGCATGGTCGTGCAATCAGCCTGCCTGGCCCACGACATTGGCAATCCGCCTTTCGGTCACTCCGGCGAAGACGCGATTCGCAACTGGTTCAATCAGGCTGCAGGCCGTGGCTGGCTGGATGCAATGAGCGAGGTAGAACGTAATGACTTCCTCAATTTCGAAGGCAATGCCCAAGGCTTTCGCGTTCTGACTCAACTGGAATATCACCAGTTCGACGGTGGTACACGGCTGACCTATGCAACCCTTGGCACTTATCTTAAATATCCTTGGACGGCGCGCCACGCCGACTCTCTGGGCTACAAGAAACACAAATTTGGCTGCTATCAGAGCGAGCTACCGATTCTGGAGCAAATCGCCCAGAAACTGGGCTTGCCGCAACTTGAAGAACAACGCTGGGCTCGGCATCCATTGGTGTACCTGATGGAAGCTGCGGACGACATCTGCTACGCGCTGATCGATCTGGAAGATGGCCTGGAAATGGAGCTGCTGGAGTATGCGGAGGTCGAAGCGCTGCTTCTGGGGCTGGTCGGCGATGATTTGCCTGATACCTACCGCCAACTTGGGCCTGATGACTCGCGTCGACGCAAACTGGCAATCCTGCGTGGCAAAGCCATCGAGCATTTGACCAACGCGGCGGCGCGGGCCTTCGTCGAACAACAGGACGCATTGCTGGCTGGCACCCTGAGTGGTGACCTGGTCGAGCATATGCATGGCCCGGCCAAGCGCTGCGTGCTGAGCGCCAAAGACATGGCGCGCAAGAAAATATTCCAGGACAAGCGCAAGACGCTGCATGAAATCGGCGCCTACACAACACTTGAAATACTGCTTAATGCGTTCTGTGGTGCTGCTCTGGAGCAGTTCGGTGGACGTACGCCGTCTTTCAAGCATCGTCGTATTCTGGACCTGCTCGGCAACAGCGCTCCGGATCCCAAGGCACCTCTGCACGCCTCCTTCCTGCGCATGATCGACTTCATCGCCGGTATGACCGACAGCTACGCGAGTGAAATGGCGCGGGAGATGACCGGCCGCTCCAGCCCGATGTAAAGGTCAACAGTTGCCGTCGCTCGCCTGCAAGGGAGCAGACGGCAGCAGTGCTGTGTGCCCGTCATCGCCGCAGCGGTGCCGACGGTGCTGATTTACTACGATGGATCTACCTGATACGACTTAAAGCTTCGGACGTCTCCTACAGCCTTTTAGGAATCGTCTTATCGTAAGCGCTCAATACCTGCCAGATACTCCCGCCCCTTTAGCCGCCATCGCTGGCGCCTCTACATTACCCGCCCACGAGGCCTTGTCGATGCTGCCCGTCGTCGCAGCCTTGCGTCGGCTCAGCATCCGGGCCGCCAACAACTCTTGCCGGATTTCCTGATGTTTAAACATAAATTACGCATTCTGCTGGTGGAAGATCATCCCTTCCAACTGATTGCCACGCAGATCATTCTGAACAATCAGGGCTACTTTTTACTGACCCCTGCCCTGACTGCTACCGAGGCCATGCAAGCCATAGAACGTGCCGCCGAGCCTTATGACCTGCTGATTTGCGACCAGCGCCTGCCAGATGGCGCAGGACTCGACATCATAGAGCAGGCGTTTCAGCAAGGCATGGCCCGTTACGCCATCGTCCTCAGCGGGCTGGATAACGCCCAACTGCGTGCCATCGAACAACTGGCGGTTCAGCGCGGCCTGCCTCTGCTGGGTTGTCTTGGCAAACCCCTGCACGGTGCTGACCTTGCCCAACTGCTGGAGCCCTGCTTTCCAGGAAGCTGAACCGCTGAAGCATGCCGGGATGAAAACCATTCCCCGTCTACGCAGACTCTAACGCTGTAGTGAACTACGCTAGTACAACTACCGAAAGGGTATAAACAACGTGTAGGGTAATTCCCGCGCGAAATAAACAACATACACATCGCCCTCCGTCCACCAGAGTAATCCACCGCAGAATTAAACATTGCGCATCAGAAAAACAGGCTCCTACGTGCTCCAATACTCTAATTACTGTAGGAACTTTCCTATATATCACCTATAGCAGGGTCTCTTCATGTGCCTGCCCGAACATCTGAGCTAAGGTGCGCCCTTTCCTCGCATCTTGTTATGGATAGAATTATGAACTCAGTTTTTATCATCGACGACCATCCGGTTATTCGCCTTGCCGTTAGAATGCTTCTGGAAAATGAAAACTACGAAGTCGTGGGCGAAACCGATAACGGTGTGGATGCGATGCAAATGGTCCGCGAATGCATGCCGGACCTGATCATCCTCGACATCAGCATCCCCAAGCTGGATGGCCTGGAGGTGCTGGCCCGCTTCAACTCGATGGGGCTTGATTCGAAAATTCTGGTCCTGACCTCTCAGACACCGAGTCTTTTTGCGATTCGCTGCATGCAGTCAGGCGCGGCGGGATATGTGTGTAAACAGGAAGATCTCAGCGAATTACTCAGTTCGGTGAAAGCGGTATTATCCGGCTACAATTACTTCCCAAGCCAGGCACTCACTCCACCCAGTGGAGAAAACGGTCAACCCAGCGAAATAGAGCTGTTCAAGTTAGTCAATGATCGCGAATTGATGGTACTGCAATTATTTGCCCAAGGTAGAACGAACAAGGAAATTGCCAAGGGCATGTTTCTCAGCAACAAGACAGTCAGTACTTACAAAACACGCCTGATGCAGAAACTCAGGGTCAAAACCCTGGTAGAACTAATCGAAATGGCAAAACGCAACGCGCTAGTGTGAGGAACAGGATGTCCAGGCGCTTTAAGTACTATTTGATCCTGACCATGAGCTTTTGCCTGAGTCTGGGGTGTCAGGCCGCTTTCGCTGCAGCCGAACTCTACACCCTGCTGGGCCGCTCCAGCATCGGGCATATGGAGCTGCAACTGGACAAGACCCAATGGCAGTGGATACGCAATAAGCGTGAGCTGATTCTGGGGACTTCGGCTCCCGACTATCCGCCATTTGACATGACGCTGACCGGGCGCGACTACGAAGGGTTCACCGCCGACTACGCAAACATCATTTCCAGAGCGCTGGATCTGCCGGTCAAGGTGCTTCGCTTTGAATCCAGGCAGGCGGCCATCGCTGCCCTTGGCACCGGGCAGATCGACTTGCTGGGCAGCGCCAACGGGTTCGAAGCGATAGACCAGAAGATCAAGCTCTCTACCCCCTACGCGGTGGATCAGCCGGTGCTGGTCACCCGCACCGGTGAAACCCGCTCGCTCACCGATGGCCTGGCAGAAATGCGCCTGAGCATGGTCTACCACTACCTGCCACCGGAGGAAATCCAGAAACTTTATCCCAACGCAGCGCTGAAAACCTATCCGTCATTTCAAAGCGCGATCAATGCCGTTGCCTTCAATCAGGCAGACGTCTTTCTTGGAGACACTATTTCTACCCAATACATGATCAACAAGGGGTACCTCAACAACATCCAGATGGCCAATTTCGGCAGACACGAACCCGACGGCTTCAGTTTTGCGGTCGATGGTGAAAACAATCAGTTGCTGGATATCATCAACCGCACGCTCAAGGCCATTCCGGTTGAAGAGCGCATCGCGATTTCCAGGCGCTGGGGTGCCAGCGACCTGATGCTGACTGACCAGAAGCTGCAATTGACTCACCGGGAGGAGCGCTGGATCGAACAGCACCCGAACGTCAGAGTCGTGATCAACGAATCATACGCGCCGCTGACGTTCTTTGATGCCAGCGGCAACTTTCGTGGAATAACCGCCGACTTGCTTGAACTGGTGCGCCTGCGCACCGGTTTGCGTTTCGAGATTACCCGGGCGCCCACCATGGCCGATATGATGAGTCAGGTCAGTCAGGGCCAGGCGGACCTGATCAGCGCCCTGATTCCCAGTGAAGAACGGGAAGATCAATTCAGTTTCAGTCGGCCTTACCTGGACAACTCATTCGTACTGATCACGCGCAAATGGCCTGAGAATTCGATCAATCTTGAGCAATTGAGTGGCAAGCGGGTCGCAATCACTTTGGGCAGCCCTATCCTGCCTTTCCTGCGGCGGGAGTTTCCCACGGTAGTCCCCATCGAAGTCGATAACCCCTTTCAGACTTTGGAAATGCTCGCCCAAGGCAGGGTCGAAGCGGCGATCACCTCTCTGGTGAGCGCCAACTATTTCCTGAGCTCAGGAATATTTGAAAACCGGTTACAAATAACCACGACCGTTGGCGACAAACCTGCGCTGATCGCTATGGCCACTTCCCGAAAAGCCACGGAGTTGATCAGTATTCTCGACAAGGCGCTGTCCAGCATCGCACCGCAGGAACTCGCAGCGATTAACAACCGCTGGCGCTCCTTCACTCCTTCTGGCGGCAACTGGCAGGATTACCAGCGGCAGATTTATCAGATCGTACTGGGGGCTGGCCTGTTATTACTCGGTTCGCTGGCCTGGAACGCTTACATGCGCCGCCAGATCAAACAACGCGAGCAGGCCGAGCGGGCTTTGAACGATCAGTTCGAATTCATGAGAGCACTGGTCAATGGCAGCCCGCACCCTATCTACGTGCGTGACCGTGAAGGCCTTCTGCGCATGTGCAATGACAGCTACTTGAAGGCATTTGACGCGCAACGTGAAGATGTACTCGACAAAGGGGTTACTGAGGGCGTTCTGAGTAATGTTTTCGAGGCCAGGGAATTCGCCAGCGACTATCAACTGGTCATGGCGACAAACAACCCCATGATTCTTGACCGCACGTTGCAGATCGGAGAGCGGCAACTGACGATCTATCACTGGATTTTGCCTTTTCGGGACTCACTGGGAGAAGTAAAGGGCATTATTGGCGGCTGGATCGATATCAGTGAACGCCGACAACTGATCGAAGACCTGCGCTCGGCCAAGGATCAGGCCGATAACGCCAACCGTGCGAAAAGCACCTTCCTGGCCACCATGAGTCACGAAATACGCACGCCGATGAATGCTGTGATTGGCATGCTCGAACTGGCGCTCAAACGTGCCGATCAAGGCCACATGGACCGCCCTGCCGTTGAGGTTGCCTACAGCTCGGCCAAGGATCTGCTTGAACTGATTGGCGACATTCTCGACATCGCACGCATTGAATCCGGACGGCTGACCTTGAGCCCGGAACGCGCCAACCTGCGTCAACT
Source organism: Pseudomonas syringae group sp. J309-1 (assembly GCF_032582135.1). Taxonomy (NCBI): domain Bacteria; kingdom Pseudomonadati; phylum Pseudomonadota; class Gammaproteobacteria; order Pseudomonadales; family Pseudomonadaceae; genus Pseudomonas; species Pseudomonas syringae group sp. J309-1. Next base: position 172,493 of record NZ_JAWHNU010000005.1, read on the forward strand.
GGTCGAGTCCGTTGTACGAGTATTCGACGGACTGGCCCGGCAAAAAAGCCTCAGCCTGTTGCTCGATCTGGACAGTGGCATCAACGCCGACGTGCTGATTGATCCGTTACGCTTCAAGCAAATCCTTTCGAACCTGATCAGTAATGCAATCAAGTTCACGGAAAAGGGCCAGATCAGAATCACCTTGCAGACCGAAACCGGCACTGATCCGCGACAACTGCAACTGCACGTCAGTATTCAGGACACAGGCATAGGTATCGGCGAGAAGGATCTGCAACGCTTGTTCGAACCTTTTGCGCAGGCTGACGACAATGGTCAACAGGCGCGCACCGGAGCAGGTCTGGGGCTGGTGATCTGCCGCAGCCTTTGCGAAATGATGGGCGGCACACTTGAGTTGAACAGTGAGCAGGGTAAAGGCACGCAGGTTCACATGACTTTCAACCTGACCACGCTGGAGCCTTTGGCGACGCTGAGTGAGCAACCTGATAACCCTGCCATGGCAAACGCCACGCTGAATATCCTGGTGGTGGATGATCATCCGGCCAACTCCTTGTTGCTTTGCCAGCAGCTGGAATTTCTCGGGCATCGCTGTGCAGTGGCAGAACAGGGCGAGCAAGGGCTACAGCTTTGGCTGGAGGGTTACTTCGATGTGGTCGTGACCGACTGCAATATGCCCATCATGAATGGTTACGACCTGACGAGGGCCATCCGCCTCCAGGAGCATGAAACCGGGCAACAGCGCTGTGCGATATGGGGTTTTACCGCCAATGCGCAACCGGAAGAAACACAACGCTGTCGTGAAGCGGGTATGGACGATTGTCTGTTCAAACCAATCAGCCTCACATCCCTGAGCGAACGGCTAGGCAGCGTTCATCCACGGGGAGACGCATTGACCGAGAGCGAGCAGACTCCACCCGTTAAACCGCAACCGCCATTCAACATGGCCAGCATCAGTGCCCTTACCGGTGAACGTCCGGAAATGATTCAGCGCCTGCTCAAACAACTCCTGCGCAGCACCGAGGAGGATCGTCATCAGTTGACGGCTCTGCAAGCGCCAGAAGATCAATACGAGTTGTGCCAGCTTGCCCACAGGATCAAAGGTGCGGCGCGAATCATTCGGGCAACCAGAGTGATTGAAACGTGCGATGCATTAGAGGATGCATGCCAGGAGACATCGGCAGAGGAGGAAATCAGGGATGTTCAACAAGCCATGGAGGTTGCCATGCTCGATCTGGAGCAGGCTTTGCGAGACGCTCTGAACAGAGCCGTGTGACGAGGGGGAATAAAGCGGCGGGCCTTAAGCCCGCCGCGGGAACATCAAGCTACCGAATTGATCGGTGTTTCCGGGTGCCAGGCATCCATCAACGGGCTGACTTCAACCTTGGTCAGTTCGCTGCGGCCCTTGAGCCATGCTTCAACGACTGCGCGCTGCTCTTCATTGACGGAACCACGTTTTGCCAGGCAAACCAGACCGAAGTCATCACCGCCAACGTAGTCAAGACCGTTGGCGTCCATGGCTTCAGTCAGAAAAGCGTTGAGGAATGCGTCGATCGCCTCTTCATCCAGGTCTTCCTTGAAGTCCAGGTTCAGCTCAAAACCCAACTCCTGGAATTCATCCACGCAGAGTTTTTTGCGCAGACGACGGGAACGATTAGTGGCCATTGGAACAATCCTCTTGAGTAATATCGGGGCGCACTTTATCAGTTTGGAAAGGCAAATGCCCATAAAACCGGCACAGCGCGATAATGCCTGCGACATCAATAGCGGGCTGATTATGCATTGCGATGACAAAAATACTTTATTCAGAGGCCTGGGCGGGACCCAAGTCGCCCACGATTGGGGCATAATGCCGCTCAATTCAGACGTATTACATATTGTTAGCGAAACTGTTTGAAGCCACTGGTATTCACGTCATCTTTATTTTTGTCGAGGGAATCCATCTATGCCCTCTCGTGTCCCGTCTTTGTTGTAGGGGTTACTGAATGATCAAATCATTGCGTCCACTGTTTTTTGCCACCCTTCTATTTCCACTGGCCTTGCCGGCTAACGCCGCGCCCGTCAACACTTCGCTCCCCCCCAAGGTTCAGCAAGCACTCAAAGCCAGCAAACTGGGCAATGACGCCTTGTCGCTGGTAATGCTACCCCTCAACGGTCAAGGCACCCCGACCGTATTCAATGCCGACGTCTCCGTAAACCCGGCATCGACCATGAAACTGGTCACGACGTATGCGGCGCTGGAAATACTGGGCCCAACCCACCAGTGGAAAACCGAATTCTTTACCGATGGCACGCTCAACAATGGCGTACTGCGCGGCAACCTTTACCTCAAGGGCGGCGGCGACCCCAAACTGAATATGGAGAAGCTGTGGCTGTTGATGCGCGACCTGCGGGCCAATGGCGTACAACAGGTCACCGGTGACTTGGTACTGGATCGCAGCCACTTTGTACAACCGCAATTGCCGGTGTTCGATGATGACGGCAACGACAGAAACAAACCGTTTCTGGTCAAACCCGACTCGCTGATGGTCAACCTCAAGGCGCTGCGCTTCATCACGCGTAACGACGGCGGCAAGGTCATGGTTTCGGTGGAACCGCCTATTGCGACCATTCGCGTCGATAATCAGGTCAAAGCCATCGCGTCCAAACAGTGCGGTGACGTTCGTTACAACCCGATCACGCAGCCCGATGGCACCGTCAATGTGACCGTTACGGGCCAACTCGGTGATGGCTGCAACTCGCAGACTTACTTGTCGCTGCTCGACCACCCAACCTACGCAGCAGGCGCCGTGCGCGCTATCTGGCAGGAACTGGGCGGCACCATCCAGGGCAAGGATCGGGTAGACGTTGTACCGGGCAGCGCCAAGCTGCTGGCAAGGGCTTTTTCGCCGGATCTGGTTGAAGTCATTCGTGATATCAACAAATTCAGTAACAACACCATGGCCCAGCAGCTTTTCCTGAGCCTGGGTTCAGAGTTCCGCAATGATGCAGACGGTGACGATGCCAAGGCAGCACAGCGGGTCATTCGCCAGTGGCTGGCCAAGAAAGGCATCACCGCACCGCATCTGGTGATGGAGAACGGCTCAGGGCTGTCCAGGGATGAGAGGGTCAGCGCCCGCGAAATGGCCATCCTCCTGCAAGCTGCCTGGAAAAGCCCTTACGCAGCCGAGTTCATGAGTTCGATGCCACTGGCAGGCATGGACGGCACGATGCGCAAACGTCTCAAACGCACCCCGCTACTGGGTGAAGCCCACATCAAGACCGGCACCCTGAACAACGTCCGCGCCATTGCCGGTTTCAGTCGTGATAGCAACGGCAACACCTGGGCTGTGGTCGCCATCCTCAACGATCCACGCCCATGGGGCGCGTCTTCGGTGCTCGATGAAGTACTGGTGGAGTTGTATCGCCAGCCAAAGCTGGGTGATAACACCGTATCTATACGGCAGCAGTGAAGAATTGCAGTAAATGACTTTGTAGGAGCGCACGAGCACCACGAGGCCGCGATGGCGGTGCATCAGGCAGATCGCTATCGCTGCCTCGCGGTGCTCGCTAGCGCCTACAGGGAAATGCATTTAAGCTCAGATATCGATGTGCTGGCACCTGTAAGCCTGCTCCTGCAACTCACACACTCGCCTCGCCCTGCTTCTCACCCTCCACTCGATCCCGTCCCGCCTGTTTGGCGGCATAGACACCGGAGTCGGCACGTAGCAACAGCGCATCGGCATCCTCACCTTCACGCCAACTCGCCACGCCAAAACTGGCGGTGACAAGACCGACGCCATCCACCGGCTGGCTGCGCAGAACGTTCCAGAGCTGGATCGCCAGTTCATGCGCCGCAAATGCAGTACTCCCCGGGCAAAGCACCATGAACTCTTCACCCCCCAGACGGCAGAACACGTCACTGCGGCGCAAGCGAGTGGTGATTCGTTGGCAAATGACCTGCAGCACCGTATCGCCAACCGCATGACCGTGCTGATCATTGACGCGTTTGAAGTGATCAATGTCCAGCATGATCAATGACAAGGCTCCGCCATGACGGTTGACCCTCGCCAGCTCAGCACTCAGGCGTTCCTGGAAATAACGCCGGTTGTAGGCGCCGGTCAGCACGTCGGTGACTGACATCGCGCGCAACTCTTCCTCCACGCGTTTCATGTCAGTGATCTCGGAAAGGAATCCATGCCAGACCACGCCGCCGCCAGCCTGAGCTTCCGGCATGGCGTGGCTGTGTACCCAACGCAGTCCATGCCCTGGAACATTGAGTCGATACTCGTCCTGCCAAGGCGTCATGTGTTGCGCCGAAGCGCGCATGGAGTCTTTCACACGTCTTACATCCAGCGGATCAACACGGGCAAACACCGACTTGAAATCAAGCAGCATTTGCTCACGGGTCATACCATGCAGTTCGCACATGCCATCGTTGATGTAATTGAATCGCGACTCACCGCTGGCATCGATCTGAAACTGGAAAATCCCCCCGGGCACGTGTGCGCTGATTTTCTTCAGTAACATGTCACGTGCGGCCAGAGCTTCGTAAACCAGTTTGCGCTCAGTGACATCGATACAAACAGCCAGATACCCCACCCACTGCTCATGCTCGTTGCGCACCGCGGTCAAAAGCATATTGACCACGAGCGAACTTCCGTCATGCCGGATAAACGTCCACTCGTGAGACTTGTGAGGGGCGTCATCGTCGGCCTCAACGAAAATCGCCTGACTGGCCGTCACCCGATAGCCATAAGCCTGACTCAGATGTTGAGCATGCGCTTCCAGCTCGGCCGGCATCTGCAGGTCCTTGAGCTGAAGCTGACCCAGCACCTCTTCCTCTTGATAACCCAACATCTTCTGGGCACCGACATTGAAGGTGCTGATAACGCCGTTAAGATCCGTTGCAATAATCGCAACGTCGGTAGCGGCGTTCAGCACGCTACTGAGTTGTCCGTGAGCACCGCGCAATTGCCGCTCGCGCAGCCGAAGTTCAGAAGTGCGCTCGTCCACCAGACGCAAGGCACGCTGGCGCTGACTGATCAGGTTGTACAGCAACGCACTCAACAGCAGGCTCAGCAGCCCGCCCATGAGAATCACACTTCCCACCAGCGACTGGTTGCTTGTCATGAACGCCGCGGTCGGCCGAATTTCCAGCAGGTAGTCACGGTTGGCCAGCCCCAGCAAGGTACTGACGCGTATCTCGCCGGTTACTGCGGGGATGGGCGACTGATAAAGCAGTTGTTGTTCGACTGGCGAGGCGAGATCGCTCATGGTCAAGGTCAGGTTGTCCTGAGACGGCAACCCCTCAGTCATCAGCTTGCTGAGGCTGATGACCGCCATGACATAACCGCTGACATCTGCAGCCTCGCCCACCGGATTGGTGCTGGAAGACATCACCGGCGCCAGCAGCAATACCCCACTGGAGTTGCCCGGCTCCAGCGCCACTAGACTCATGCGCGGTGTCGCGACCATAGCACCCAACTTGCCCGCCAGATCAACAGCGCTACGGCGAACGCTCTCGGAGCCGATATCAAACCCCAGTGGCAAAGGCTCGGTGCTGCGCGAACGCGTAAACAGAACCGGAAAGTAATCAGAGCGTACGTCCGCAGGTGCAAGCACGCCTTCTTGAGTCACTTCACGTATCGAAAAGCCTGTCAGCCCTTCTGTAACGGTCTGCCGTTCAAACTGGTGACGCTGGGCATTCGTCACTTTTGGCGCCCATGAGTAAGCCTCGGTGCCGATCAGCAACGGATCAGCGAAGCCGTTGAATTCAGCTCGGGTGACGACAGTGGAGAACATGAAGAAACGACGCAGGCTGTCCAGGCGGTAAACCTGGCCGTCGAGCCGCTCCTGAATGCGACTGAAGCGCTCATTGGCCAACAGATCAAAACGCTGACGCAGTTGACGTTCATAAAGCTCGGAGTTGGCGAACGCCAACAATACAGTCAGAGCAGCACCTACCAGAAAGGCGAATGCGGCAACGACCCACGCGGAGGCCTGCTCATTGATAAAGCCGAGAATCCTGGGACGAATCTGACTCGTGGGCATCATTCGACACTCGCAACGCCACAGCATAGAGAAGCGTCACGCTGGCTGTAGCTCACTTATAGCTATTAGCCAGTATTTTGCCTAGCCTGACTCGACACCGATTGCACATCGATCCATCACAAATGCGAACGGATCGATGTGCGCGGGCCGATTATCTGGCTGTGATTTTCCACGCCTTATGAATTTTGCTGTTGCGGGCGAAGTCAGGGTCAATGGTCTGGGCGGTGATGTCTTCCACGGCATAACGCTGTGCAAGATTTTCATCGAGGACAAACTTGCGGAAGTTATTCGAGAAATACAGCACGCCGCCCGGCGCAAGACGGGCCATGGCCAGATCCAGCAATTGCACCTGATCGCGTTGCACGTCGAAAATCCCTTCCATGCGCTTGGAGTTGGAGAACGTCGGCGGATCGATGAAGATCAGGTCGTACTCTTCACGACAGGCGTCCAGCCAAGCCATCACGTCACCCTGCTCCAGGCGGTTCTTGTCGGAGAAACCGTTCAGCGACAGGTTGCGCCGCGCCCAGTCCAGATACGTCCGGGACAAGTCGACACTGGTGGTGCTGCGCGCGCCGCCTTTGGCTGCATGCACGCTGGCCGTCGCCGTGTACGAGAACAGGTTGAGGAAACGTTTGCCCTGAGCCTCGCGCTGAATACGCATGCGCATGGCGCGGTGATCCAGGAACAGCCCCGTGTCCAGATAGTCCGTCAGGTTGACCAGCAGCTTGACGCCGCCTTCGTTGACCTCGACAAACTGCCCTTGAGCACTTTGACGCTCGTATTGTTTGGTGCCACTCTGGCGCTCGCGACGCTTGATGACCACGCGGCTCTTGTCGACATTCAGCGCCTGAGGGATAGCCGCCAGTGCATCGAACAGGCGAGCCGAGGCTTTTTCCGGGTCGATGGACTTGGGTGCGGCATATTCCTGAACGTGTACCCAATCCTGATACAGATCGATGGCCAACGAGTATTCAGGCATGTCGGCGTCATACACGCGATAGCAATCAATGCCCTCACGACGTACCCACTTGCCCAGCAACTTGAGGTTTTTCTGCAAACGGTTGGCAAACATCTGCCCGCCTTCGCTCAAGCGCGGCTGCTCGATCACCACTGGAGCCGGTTTGATCGGGTTACCGTTCTTGTTGAACTTCTCGTATTTGCCAGGGGTCACCAGCGGGCTAGTGTCTTCCGGCTCGACGTGTTCACGCTCAACCTGACGCTGTTCGGCAGTACGGCGTTCGCCGGTCACGAACTGGTCAGGCAACACTTTGATCAGCAGCAGCTTGCACGGCAAGGCACCGTTCCAGAAAGCGTATTGCTTGTGGCTGCGAATACCCATGCGTTTGCCCAGATCCGGAGCGCCGGTAAATACCGCGGCTTCCCAGTTCAGACAGGCCTGACGCAGACGCTCACCAAGGTTCTGGTAGAGATAGAGCAGACTGGCTTCGTCGCCCAGTCGCTCGCCGTATGGGGGGTTACAGATCACCAGACCCTTCTGATTCTGGTCAGGGCGCGGCTCGAATGTCGCCACTTCGCCCTGGTAAATCTTGATCCATTCGCTGAGACCGGCACGCTCGACGTTATTGCGGCCCGGTTGAATCAGACGAGGGTCCGCTTCATAGCCACGAATCCACAGCGGCGGCTTGGCGAGACCGGCTTCGGCACGTTCCTGCGCCTCGTCGTGCAGCTTGCGCCACAGGGCGGGCACGTGGCCGAGCCATGCCGAGAACCCCCAACGCTCACGCTTGAGGTTTGGTGCAATGTCGGCAGCAATCATCGCCGCTTCAACCAGGAATGTGCCCACGCCGCACATCGGGTCAGCCAGCGCGCCGCCTTCAGCAGCAATGCGCGGCCAGCCTGCACGAATCAGAATTGCGGCAGCCAGGTTTTCCTTCAACGGTGCAGCTCCCTGCTGCAAGCGATAACCACGCTGGTGCAGGCTGTGGCCGGACAGGTCCAGGGACAGAATTGCTTCGCCACGGTCCAGACGCAAATGCACGCGCAGATCCGGATTCAACTTGTCCACTGACGGCCGCGAACCGTCAGGCATGCGCAGTTTGTCGACAATGGCGTCCTTGACCTTCAGGGCGCCGAAATGGGTGTTGTCGATGCCTGAACCATGGCCGCTGAACTCAACTGCCAGCGAGCCATCCGGCTCAAGATGATCATGCCAGTCGACATGCAACACGCCGTTGTACAGGTCTTCGGCATCCTTCATCGGGAAACGCTTGAGGACCAGCAACACGCGGTTGGCTAAACGCGACCAGAGGCATAGCCGGTAAGCGGTCTCCATGTCGGCACTGCCGCGAATGGCTGAGGTATGTTCGCGGGTTTCCTCGAGGCCAAGCGCAGTGGCTTCCTCTGCAAGAAGCCCTTCCAGGCCTTTAGGACAGGTGAGGAAAAGTTCGTAACGGTCCGACATGAGTATTCCAGGGCTTTAGCCATAAGCGGCGGGCAACGCATTGCCCGACCAGATTTAAAACAGGCGTCTTTCTTGGAGAACGCCTGCGCGGCACACAATTTGTGCCAGACCACCTCATGAACCTATACGTCATCAAGGCAGTCATCCCTGGACCATCATGGCCAAGGGAGATTTAAAAACCACTATTCAGCACGACGACCTTCGCAATAAAAAGTCACATCGCGACCCTTCGTCGATTTAGGCCTACTTGCAACAGGCCATCATCTGCGGTTGCGAAACAGTCGCAACATTTCTTGCAAGCCTTGCCAGTTCAGGGCTGCCGAAATAATCAACTTTGAAACACAAGCTTGCTTATGTTCCAGTTATTACAAATATGACGTGCTTATGACAAAACGATCATTCACAGCACTCGATCCATTGGTTAGAAATCACCACAGGTTGTCACCGCAACGGTGAGAACACCAAAGCCCGCGACGCCGGCAGCGGGTACCAACGGCAGAAAATTTTCTGCCCGACCTCGACATGAGGTCTCAGGGACATAACAGTCAACAAACGAGGGCAACACCCTATGAGAAGACTTAAGCGTGATCCGTTGGAAAGAGCATTTTTACGCGGATATCAGTACGGCGTTCATGGTAAATCCCGTGAGCTTTGCCCTTTTACTCTACCGTCGGTACGCCAAGCCTGGATCAATGGCTGGCGAGAAGGACGTGGCGACAACTGGGACGGTATGACCGGCACTGCGGGAATCCACAGACTCAACGAACTTCACGCGGTCGGATAACCAGGTAACTTCCGATCAGTCCATCAAATCTCTGAAATCGTGTCCAAACCAGAAGCGTCCCATCCGGGCGCCGGGCGCAAGCCCCAGGGGTTCCTTAAGGGAGCCCCTTTTTTTGCCCTCAGTATTTGCGCATCGCGGCGATAGCATCCACCGACTGGCGAATCAACGCCGGGCCTTTATAGATGAAGCCGGAGTAGATCTGGACAAGGCTCGCGCCAGCAGCGATTTTCTCAGCCGCGTGTTTGCCTTCGGTGATCCCGCCTGCCGCAATGATTGGCATCCGCCCGGCCAGTTCGCCAGCCAGTACCTTCACGGTATGGGTGCTCTTCTCACGCACTGGAGCACCGGACAAACCGCCCGCCTCGTCACCATGGGGCAAGCCTTCGACGCCGACGCGGCTCAGGGTGGTGTTGGTGGCAATCACAGCATCCATTCCTGACTCGATCAACGCGGCGGCAACCAGCACGGTTTCTTCGTCGGTCATGTCCGGCGCGATCTTGATAGCCAGCGGCACGCGCTTGCCATGCAATTGGGTCAGCGCGTCCTGACGAACCCGCAACGCTTCGAGCAACTGCTTGAGCGAGTCACCGAACTGAAGACTACGCAGGCCTGGTGTATTGGGGGAACTTACGTTGACCGTTACGTAGCTGGCATGGGCGTACACCTTGTCCAGACAGATCAGGTAGTCGTCCACTGCCCGCTCGACCGGCGTGTCGAAGTTCTTGCCAATATTGATACCCAGAATGCCTTTGTAGCTGGCGGCCTGAACCCGGGCCACAAGATTATCAACGCCCAGGTTATTGAAGCCCATGCGGTTGATGATCGCTTCAGCCTGCGGCAAACGGAAAATCCGCGGCTTGGGATTACCAGGCTGAGGACGCGGCGTCACGGTGCCGATTTCAACGAAGCCGAAACCCAGTTGGGCAAACCCGTCGATGGCTGCGCCATTTTTGTCCAGACCCGCGGCAAGCCCGACCGGATTGGGAAAATCCAGGCCCATGACGTTCACCGGCAGACGCGCCGGCGCCTTGCTCAACAAACCATTGATGCCCAATCGGCCACCAGCGCCAATCAGATCAAGCGACAGGTCGTGGGAGGTTTCCGGGGAAAGTTTGAACAGTAACTGGCGGGCCAGGTTATACATGGGCGGGCGCGGCTCGTAAGAAGCTGAATTCAGGGCGGCAATTATAGACGTCTGTGCGATTGCGTGCGAGGCATGCCTGCAGGCTTTTGCATGAACTGATTGATTGGGATGCTGTGATTGGCATAGGTATATGCACGTCATTCATGCAGCGATTCTTTGTGTACATATCCGTTACCGCGGTCATGGCTTCTATTGGTTGCGCTTTTACAGCGCCTCACTTTTGAAAAACGCAAAAGTAAGCAAAACGTTTTTGCCCCACCACTCGGCACCTCGCTGTCGCTCGGTGTACCCGCCCGCAGATCCTGAACCGTGGGCCGCCGCAACGGG